>CAZBRY010000012.1:0-20422 GCA_964494285.1 uncultured Lachnospiraceae bacterium | reverse complement strand
TATCGGCGATGTGTTATCCGATACGACCTGGTATTTTGGGGAGGACGGTTTCCATGTGATTGGCAACGAGTATATTCTGGGACCTCATTCAGCAGGGATCCTGGATTTTGTCATTCCTTATGATTCGTTTGAGCTGCTGAACGAAGCGTATGTACTTCGTACAACATCAAAATAAATAAGAAAATTCTTATTTATTGGCTTTGCCGGAATATGGAACGGCAAGTCACATAGAGGATCGAGGAGGGAAAAAAATGGTTTCAAGAGAAGAAATTAAGGGTTTGGCCAAGGGGCAGATATCAGGAAAAATTGGTATGCTCTTTGTGTGTATGCTGATTATGTCAGCGATTATGGGGGCAAGTTGTGTAATTCCGGCTGTCGGAACCCTCATTCTTGTTCCACCGCTTCAATTAGGTATGATTTATATTTATCTGGATGTTGTTGCGGGCGGGGAGGTAGATATTAATAGGTTGTTTGCCGGATTTAAGCGGCTTGGACAATCCATCTGTCTTTACTTATTAGTAAATATCTTTGTTTTTTTGTGGTCTTTGCTTTTTGTTATTCCAGGAATTATTAAAATGCTTTCTTATTCACAGGCTTTTTATATTTTGGCTGAGCATCCGGAAATGACGGCGAGTGAGGCACTCAATGAAAGTAAAATGATTATGGAAGGACATAAGTCGGAGTTGTTCGTGCTTTACCTTTCCTTTATTGGATGGTCGCTTCTAGGAGCGATTACCTGTGGTATCGGGTATATTTGGATCATTCCTTATATGCAGGCGACGTTTACTAATTACTATCACAAGATCAAGAGGTAATCATCGGTTACACTGGACTTATTACATAGCAAGAGCCATTGAAACTTCATGCGGAAATTTTTCGTGTGGAGTTTCAATGTTGTGAACAAAGGATAAATGGAAGGGAGTGGCGATTTATGAATGGCATGATTTTATTGGGACTGCTGATACCGCTTGTGGGAACGGTGCTCGGTTCGGCGATGGTTTTTTTCTTAAAAGGGGAAATGGATAGAAATGTGCAGAAAGCGCTGCTCGGATTTGCATCGGGGGTCATGATTGCGGCCTCGGTCTGGTCGTTAATTGTTCCCTCTATCGATATGGCGGAAAGTCAGGGTGTTGTTGCCTGGGTGCCTGCGGCGGTTGGATTTTTGCTTGGTATTGGCTTTTTGCTGCTGCTCGACAGTCTGACACCGCATCTTCACTTAAACAATGAGGAACCGGAGGGCTTGCATTCGGGTCTGAGCAAAAATACGATGCTGGTTCTTGCCGTGACAATTCATAATATTCCGGAAGGGATGGCGGTTGGCGTCGTATTCGCAGGTATGCTTTCGCAAAATACAACAATTACGCTTGCAGGTGCTTTTGCGCTGTCAATCGGTATTGCAATCCAGAACTTCCCCGAGGGAGCGATTATTTCAATGCCGTTGAAAAATGCTAATACAACGAAGCTGAAGGCATTTGGCTATGGCACTTTTTCCGGAGTTGTGGAGCCCGTCGCAGCGCTTATCACGATTCTGCTGTCAGAAATTATTGTGCCCGTGCTGCCGTACCTGCTGTCGTTTGCGGCCGGCGCGATGATTTATGTTGTCGTGGAGGAGTTGATTCCCGAAGCACAGGAGGGTGAACACAGCAATATAGCGACGATCGGCGTGGCGATCGGATTTGTGATGATGATGATTTTAGATGTGGCGCTGGGGTAACAAGTTCTATTACCATGGTAACTTTTAATGATTTTATTGCGTAATCCATGTTCCCGTCGTCCCGTTAATTCCATCCTTTGCTTTTTCCAGCAGCGTGATCAGTGCGGTGCGTCCCGGTTTTGATTCGGCAAATTCGACAGCGGCTTCCACTTTTGGAAGCATGGAGCCGGGAGCGAATTCCCCGGCGGCGATGTAAGCCTTGGCTTCCGATACGGTCATATGGGACAGCCATTGTACGTCAGGTTTGCCAAAATGGATCGCAACCTTTTCCACGGCGGTTAGGATGATGAGGAAGTCCGCGTCTAGATCCTGCGCCAGCCTGCAGCTCGCAAAATCCTTGTCAATTACGGCGCTCATTCCTTTTAAATGGTTTTCGCGCAGAGAAACGGGGATACCGCCGCCTCCGCAGGCGATCACGACATCTCCGGCATTGACAAGCGTGCGGATCGCGTCGATTTCAACGATTTCGACGGGCCTTGGAGAGGGTACCATCCTGCGGTAGCCCCGCCCGGCGTCCTCTTTCATGATATGTCCGTATTTTTCTTTGGCAAGCTTCGCCTGCTCCTTTGTCATAAAATGCCCGATCGGTTTGTTTGGGTTTTGGAAAGCAGGGTCGTGTTCATCAACACGTACCTGCGTGATCATTGTCGTCACCGGAATGGGAAGTCCGCGGTTTCGTAATTCCTCGCGCAGCGCGTTCTGCAAGTCATAGCCGATATAAGCCTGACTCATCGCAACACAAACGGAAAGCGGTGTGTTCGGCTGGTTTGGATCCTCACGTGAAAGAGCGGCCATGGCGTTGTTGATCATGCCGACCTGCGGTCCGTTCCCATGAGAAATAACGACCTCGTTGCCGTCTTCGATCAAATCCACAATAGAGCGGGAGGTGATTTTAACCGCCGCCATCTGTTTGGGAAGCGTATTGCCAAGCGCATTTCCGCCCAGCGCAATTACAATCCTTTTCTTTTTTTCCATACCGGTTCCCTCTGTAAAAGGCGCCGCATCGGCGGCATTAAGCTTTCTTTCTTTTCGTGCCCCTGATTTCCAGAGCCCTTAATAGAGCCGCAGGATCCTCAAATTTACTTAAGAAAATCATCGCTGCAATAATATAGGGCTTGAAACTTGCTTCCTTATAAAGCGGAACGCGATAGCGGTTAAACACAGACGCTTCTACTTCACCATGTTCGCAGCTTATCCCGGTGATGTCTGCCGGCAGGCAGTGCAAATAGAGAGCATTACCATCTTTTGTCGTTTTCATCAGATCCTCGCTGCACGTCCAGTCTTTATGAAGAGCGTTCTGTGAAAGCAATTCCTTTTCCAACCGGTTAATTCCATCGAAATCATCTTTTCCATATAAATCGGTGCGCTTTTCCATGGCTGCAAACGGCGCCCAGCTCTTCGGATAAACAATGTCAGCGTCCCGAAACGCTTCCGCCATGTTGTTTGTCTGTGTAAAGGAACCGCCTGATTCTGCCGCGTTCTTTTTTGCGACCGCAAGCGTTTCCGGCATTACCTCATACCCCTCGGGATGGGCAAGAACAACGTCCATTCCAAAACGGCTCATCAGACCGATGACGCCCTGCGGAACGGAAAGCGGTTTTCCGTAAGAGGGTGAATATGCCCAGGACATTGCAATTTTTTTCCCCTTCAGGTTTTCAATACTGCCAAATTCGTGGATGATATGGAGCATATCCGCCATGCACTGTGTCGGATGGTCGATGTCGCACTGCAGATTCACGAGCGTCGGAATCTGCTCGAGCACACCATCCCGATAACCTTCACGGACAGCCTCAGATACGCTGTGCATATAGGTATTGCCTTTTCCGATATACATATCGTCGCGGATGCCGATGACGTCCGCCATAAACGAAACCATGTTGGCGGTTTCGCGGACTGTCTCGCCATGTGCAATCTGTGATTTGCCCTCATCTAAATCCTGTACCTCAAGTCCAAGCAGATTGCAGGCCGAAGCAAAAGAAAAACGGGTGCGCGTAGAGTTATCGCGGAACAGCGAAACACCGAGCCCGCTTTCAAACACCTTTGTGGACATGTTATTCTGGCGCATAAAGCGCAGCGCATCTGCCAAAAGGAAGACGGCGGAAATCTCATCGTCGGTCTTTTCCCAAGTCAGAAAAAAATCGTTGTTGTACATATTCTTGAAATTCAGTTTATTTAATTCATCAAAATATTCTTTTAAAGTTTCCATAGATGATTCCTCCGTATTTATTTTATTTTGTGTAAATAGAAGGCAGTGCCGCATAGACGGCCGCACATTTCACAAGGTCGGCCTTCCAGGTACGCTCGTTCGGCGCATGTGCCTGTGCCTCCTTACCCGGACCGAAGCCAATACAAGGAATCCCGTAACGTCCCATGATCGAAACCCCGTTTGTGGAAAACGTCCATTTATCTACTTTCGGTTCCCCGTACATTCCCTGGTAGGACTCTACCATCGCTTTTGTCGCGGGGTGTTCTTCGGGAATGACCCATGTTGGGAAATAACAGTCAGTCGGATAGACGAGATCGGTATAGCTTGGGCGGTCATATTGGTACATTGTGACAGCGGCGTTGTATTTCTTTACGGAAGGAAGGGCGCTGATTTCATCAAGCGCGCTCTGATAGGTTTCCCCGTCTGTTAAGCGGCGATCGATCGAAATTGCGCACATATCCGCGACGGCGCATCTGGACGGCGATGTAAAGAAAATTTCCGACACGGCGAGCGTTCCTTTGCCGAGAAACTCATTGTCTAAAAGTTTGTCATTTAAGGCGCGAACCTCCTGCAAAATATCGGCCATTTTATAAATCGCGTTGTCGCCGCGCTCCGGCGCGGAGCCATGGCAGGAAACGCCCTGCACCTCCACACGGATTTCCATGCGCCCGCGCTGTCCGCGGTAAATATTTCCGTCGGTCGGCTCGGTAATCACGACAAATTCCGGTCTTACCTGATCTTCATTGATGATGTACTGCCAGCAGAGGCCGTCACAGTCCTCCTCCTGTACCGTGCCCGTCACAAGAACGGTATAGTTGTCGGATAACAGCCCTAGATCCTTCATAATTTTAGCGCCGTATACGGAGGAAACAAGTCCGCCGAGCTGATCCGAGGTGCCTCTGCCGCCGATTTCCGTCTCGGTCTCAAAACCCTCATACGGGTCAAACTCCCAATTGGAACGGTTGCCGATTCCCACGTTGTCAATATGTGCGTCAAATGCGATCAGGGTGGAACCGCTGCCCATGTAGCCAAGCACATTTCCCATTGGATCAATCTCCACCTTATCAAAGCCGACCGCTTTCATCTCCTGTGCAATCCTATCGATATGTCCTTTTTCATCACAGCTTTCTCCTGGAATTTTTACAAGCTCCCGCAGAAACTTTGTCATGTCCTTTTCGTAGCCTTGTGCAGCCGCCTTAATTTTTTCGAAATCCATCATAATTTCCTCCCAATTGATTCCTATTTCTCCGCGTGTTTCTTAAGTTTATCATAACATACCCCCGGTAAAATGCAAGGCAAAATACAAAAAAATTTAGCAAACAAAAAATATTTTGTTTTCATCATTGATTTTTCAGTAGGAGGATGCTACACTAAAATTAATGAGTCCGCATACCGTGCATAAACCAGTTTGCGGTACGGAACAGGCACTTATCACAGGAGGAACGCTTATGATTGATTTAACAAGAAATGAAGAGGCGCTTGAGAAGAATATTCAAAAGGCGAAGGAAAATCATATTATTATCCCGACGATCGCACAGATGAAGGATCCGGATCAGATCCCACAGGAGATCAGAGAAAAGCTGAAAACGGTAGGGCTTTGGGATGTGAATCCGCTGAATCTGTTTCGTATTTCATGGAAAAATGAGCAGAAGGAATCCGGCGGCCTTTATCATGGAAGTAATTATATCGTGCTCCCCTCCGAGCTGACCGGCATCAAGGCAAAAATTATCTGCATGATCGGCAAATGGTTTCCGACCGGCTGTCATAAGGTGGGTGCTTCCTTTGGCTGCCTTGCTCCGCGCCTGATCACAGGACAGTTTGATACGACCTATCATAAAGCGGTGTGGCCGTCTACGGGAAACTACTGCCGCGGCGGTGCATTTAACTCAAAGCTTTTGGCGGCGGACTCTGTTGCAATCCTTCCGGCGGAAATGAGCAAGGAGCGTTTTGAGTGGCTGAACAGTATCGCCGGTGAGGTCATCGCAACGCCTGGCTGCGAGAGTAACGTGAAGGAAATTTTTGATAAAACATGGGAATTAAAAACGACGAGAAAGGATGTGCTCATTTTCAACCAGTTCGAGGAAATGGGCAACTATCTGTGGCACTATAACGTAACGGGCAGCGCGATCGCGGATGCATTCGAGGAAATGAAGGAAGAGGGAGATCGCTTTGCAGGTGCGGTATTCACCTCCGGTTCCGCTGGGACGCTTGCTTCCGGTGATTATCTGAAAAAAATTTATCCGACCGCGAAGCTCGGCGTCGGCGAGGCACTGCAATGTTCGACGCTTCTGGACAATGGTTTTGGCGGACATCGGATTGAGGGCATCGGCGACAAGCATGTGCCTTGGATTCATAATATAAAAAATACTGATCTTGTCATCGATATTGACGACGAAGACAGCCAGAAGCTGATTCGTTTCTTCCATGAGCCGATTGGCAGGGAATATCTTGTTAAGGAATGCGGTGTCGCGCCGGAATTTGTGGAGCTGCTGGACTACTTTGGCATTTCAGGCATCGCCAATATGCTTTGTGCAATGAAGATGGCCAATTATTACGAGCTGACCGAGCATGACGTGATCGCGACCGTGATGACGGATTCCTCCGAGATGTACGGTTCCAGAATCAAGGAGCTGCAGGAAGCGGACGGCGAGTATACGTCGGTGATGGCGGCAGTTGATTATGCAAAGCATATTGCTTCGATCAGGACGGACAATATGGAAGAGCTGACCTATCGGGACAGAAAACGCATCCATAATCTGAAATATTATACCTGGGTGGAGCAGCAGGGAAGATCGACAGAGGAGCTGAACGCGCTCTGGTATGATGAGGAAGGTACATGGGGCTCTGTTAGGAAGCAGGCGGGCGAAATCGATGCGCTGATCAACGAATTCAATGAAAGAACCGGGCTTCTGAAAAGCCTGTAAAATCATCCGGGCAGCAGGAGCAGGGAGGAAGCGTCATGGAAAATATAAAAAATGTAGTATCGGCTGTCTGCGTCAAATGCGGAGCGGAGCACGAGGCGTTGCCGGAGATTACTACCTGTAAAAAATGCGGCGGTATTTTGGATATCAAATATGATTACCGCTATATCAAATCCAAGCTTTCCCCGCAAATAATTGCGGAACGAAAGGATCATTCCATGTGGCGCTACAGGGAATTTCTTCCGATTGGAGACGAAAGCAGGGCGCCAAAGCTTCGCGTGGGTTGGTCTCCACTTTATCAGACGGATCGACTGGCAGAACAGCTTGGAGTTGCAAAACTGTATATAAAGGACGATGGGATTAACCCAACAGCCAGTTTAAAGGATCGGGCTTCCGCGATGGCAGTCGTTAAGGCGGAGGAAGCAGGAAAAACGACGATTGCCTGTTCCTCGACCGGCAACGCGGCATCCTCCCTCGCGGGAAATGCTGCGGCGGCAGGCTTTCGGACGTTCCTCTTTGTACCCGGGCGCGCGCCAAAGGGAAAAGTGGCGCAGCTCATGATGTTCGGAGCAAATGTCATCAGTGTTGAGGGGACTTATGAGGATACCTTCCGACTTTCCGCGGAGGCGATCGACCGTTGGGGCTGGTATAATAGAAATGCGGCGATCAACCCATATCTGATGGAAGGAAAAAAGACTGTTTCCTATGAAATCGCGGAACAGCTTGGTTTTCAAATGACCGATTATATAGCGGTGTCCGTCGGAGACGGCTGTACGATCAGCGGTGTATGGAAGGGTTTCAAGGATTTATATGAAGCGGGCTTCATCGATAAGTTGCCGCGTCTGATCAGCGTACAGGCTGAAGGGTGCTGCCCCTTGAATCGGGCGATAGCGGAAAGCAAGGACTGGTATCCGATGGAAGAAAATACGATTGCGGACAGCATCGCGGTCGGCGTGCCGAGAAATCCGGATAAGGCATTAAATGCGATCCGTGAGTCGAACGGCATTGTCGTCAATGTTTCGGACGAAGAAATCCTTGCCGCTATGAAGCTGCTTGGAACGACCTGCGGGGTCTTTGCGGAGCCGGCAGGCGCGACAGGAACAGCCGGTGTGAAGAAGGCCGCCCAAATGGGCCTCATACCGAAATCCGCGACCGTCGTCAGCCTCGTTACTGGAAGCGGCCTAAAGGACGTTGCCAACGCGATGAAAGCAGCCGGAGAACCGATTGCTCTTGCGCCGGACATGACACTTCTGGAAAAGGCACTTGCCGGTAAGCTATAACAAAAGTGTGTTTCGCAGTCAGGGTGATTTTCAGTGGAAATAGCGATTGCGTTCCCATTTGACTTTTCATCCCCTTGCCCAGCGAGCCGGATACCATTTCTGAAACCATGCGGTAAAAATGCCCATAAGCACCGGGCAGACTGAATTAAATAAACCCGTATAGGCAGATAAAGCCGTGCCCATAAGAAAATAAGTCCAAATCGGGGTGACGAGATATAATGCGGCCCATAATGCGGTCAAAATTCTGTTTGTATGCATAAAGAGCGGATTGGCAAACGCCCTTTCGCTGCCGTAGCCAGCCGCGCTGTAGTGTGCGGTCAGCGGCGTTTTGGGAAAGGAGCCGGCAAGCCACAGAAGCCCGAAGGCGGCGTAGCTGACTGGTACCACGATGCGCGGATCGGCGCCGAGCAAAGCCATGAGAGACAGCGCGGACACGAGTGGCACAGTGATCTGTTCGTATAAAACAGGCTGAAAGATAAACCAGAGCAGGGGCAGAACGGCTGAAACCAGAATGCCTGCCGCACCGCCGACTTTCGGGTCGATCGCGATGGCGATCCAGATGACAATCCATGGCGCCAGTAAGACAGTCATGTTTGTTTTGCGTTGCGGCTTTTGTTCCGCCGGTTTCTTTGATGCCGATGCGCCAAAAAGCTCATCCCATTTTAACATCAGCTCGAAATCGCCGAGCACCCTGTACTGCTGCTTAAACAGTGCATCCTGCCCGGTGATTTCGCCTCGTGCGATGGAACGCCATACGGAAAAGGGCGTTTCGATTTTGGTAGTATATTCTCTGAAGTTGTCGGAAATCACCTCAGAACCCTGCTCCGTCAGAAAAATCTGATAGGCTTTGCCGATATCGGTATAAGAAAACTCCACGACGCGTTCTTTGCCGTCCGGCCTGTAGAGGGCCGCCATCTGAATCGTGAAGTTAAGGCTGTCGTCGGTAACTGCCGTGGCTGTGTTATCCAAGCCCCAGGAGGCATCCGCCATTTTTTCAAATACATCGCGCGGGTACAGCGGTTCTGAGAGCATATTCGCTGTTTCGGCAGAAATCTCTCCGGCGGCATATTCCTCTCCGGCGCTGCGAACGAGCTCCAAATAAGCATCCGTCCGGCCTTTCAGCTCCGGCACGCGAAACAGCTCGCCCTGGCCGCAAAAGATCTGGGTATAATTTTCCTTTTCATAATAATGATCAAACATAGCGGTAACGGCGTCATAATTCCCCTGTGCAGTCCAAAAGCCGCATGTTGAAATCACGATATGCCGCTGATGCGATAAATCATAACGCGATGGATGACCTCCGCCTTCATTTCCTCCGGCCATAAACGGCAGATTCAGAGGTAACTGACGGTCGATTAGGTTCTTCAGGCCGCCGGGGATGCCGAAATAATAAAGCGGAAAGGACCAGATGATGATATCCGCAGCGATCAGCTTTTGGAGGATTTCCCCCATCCCGTCATCGATGACGCATGTTCCCGGCGTCTTGTTCCAGCAGGCATAGCATCCAAGACAGACTTTTATACCGGTCTTTGATACCTCAAGAATCTCTGCATTTTTCCAGTTCGCACCGTCCAAAAATGCGTGGGTAAGCTGCATCGTATTACTGTTTTCGCCTTTTGGCGAACCGTTAATGACCAGAATGTTCATTTGTTTCCTCCTCTAACAGGGCAATCGCTTTTTCGGCCCATTCCAGCTTGGCACGGCAGGCAATTTCCCCGAAAAGTGCGGTGATCTTCCAATATTTCGTCTTCGTCTCACTATTAACGAGCGTTCCGTATTGATCGATCGAACCGGAAATAGAGTCATATTTAATGTGATGCTCCAAACATTTTTCCCGATAGGAACGAAGCATGGTAAGTGCTTGTTTGTCATCCGTTTCTCCTGAAAAGAATACACGCATCAAAAACGCGCTTCTTTCGTTCATTGCATCATCTATATCCAATCCCGGTGATAAAAGCCATGTTTTCAGCTCCTCTTTTCCTCCGTCCGTTATAGAATAGACGCGCTTGTTTGGTTTTTCATTTTGAATGATGCGCTCGCTTGTCAGCCAGCCGTTTTTCTCCATCGTATTCAGCTCCCGGTACACCTGGCTGGTCTGCGCCTGCCAGAAAAACGAAAGCGAATCCTTAAAAGCCTTGTTCAATTCATAACCGGTCATTGATCCGTAATTTAACAACCCAAGTAATCCATGCTTAAGCGACATAATAATCCCCTTGTGTCATATTCCATAAGTTGAATATAACACAAAAGGATTAAAGCGTCAATTACAAATTGAAATGGAAATGGAAATGGAAATGGGAAAGTTCGTAAAATGATTGACAAATCATATGATATATGATATGTTACTAAAACAATTGAAAATGCCCGTGGGGGAGTAGTTAGCGCAAATAGCGTGACAAGTCAACATGCTGATCGATACCGGTCTGGCTTGTCTTAAAGAACGAGACTCATGTATAACTGTTACAGCTATACATGGTCTTTATTTTATTATATAAGAAATCTGAAGGAATTTCTTATATAATAAAATTATATGCGCAGCTGTGCGCGGAACAGAAGCTATGCGCACTTGCATACAGGGAACATGGCGGTTTTGTTCCTAAAGCTCAAGTATATGCTCGTATGAGAAATACTTGGGCTATTTTATAAATGGGTTGCGCCGCTCGCGGAATGGAAATGAAAAAGGAGAATGTAACATGAAACTGTTGGAACTATTTATTATCGCGGTAGGTCTTTCAATGGACGCTTTTGCGGTGTCGATTTGCATGGGCTTATCAATGAAGAAAAGCAGCATAAAAAAGGCATTGGTTGTTGGGCTGTATTTTGGTATATTTCAGGCTGTCATGCCGTTAATCGGTTATTTCCTCGGTTCACAGCTTGCGGATAAAATCACGGCATTTGACCATTGGATCGCATTTTTACTCCTTGCTTTTATTGGCGGAAAAATGATGGTTGAGAGTTTCCGCAAGGAAGGCTGCGCAGGCCGGTCATGTCCTGACGGAACATGCACGGACAGGGAGTGTCCCGGCGGAGGACGTCCGGATACGGAGGAAGCGCTTCTTACTCCTGCAAAGATGCTGCCTCTGGCAATTGCCACAAGCATTGACGCGCTGGCCGTAGGCGTATCCTTCGCTTTTTTGAAAGTAAATATCGGTTTGGCCGCGACGCTGATTGGTATCACTACGTTGGCGTTTTCCGCGGTTGGTGTGAAAATAGGGAGAATTTTTGGGTCGCGGTTTAAATCGAGGGCTGAACTGACCGGTGGAATCATACTTGTGCTCATGGGCTTGAAAATATTGTTTGAACATACGGGAATCCTTCATTTTTTAATTTAGAAGAGCGGAATAGATGTCAAAACTCTGCTGAATATTTTTCTGCAAGGGGGTATTACTATGAAAATTGATCGTCTGATCGGCATCCTGTCCATCCTTCTGCAAAAGGAAAGGGTGACTGCCGAAGAGCTTGCGAAAAAATTTGAAGTGTCACGCCGTACAATTGTCCGTGATATTGACAGCCTTTGCTGCGCCTCAATTCCGATCGTAACGACAAAGGGGCAGGGCGGCGGGATCGCCATCATGGAGGGCTTCAAAATCGACCGCACCGTACTTTCCTCGGAGGAGATGAAGGCAATTCTTGCAGGTCTGCAAAGCCTTGACAGCGTAAGCGGCACAAGCCGCTACCGTCAGCTTATGGAGAAGCTTTCCGCCGATACTTCGGGAACGCTGGATGCCGGCAGCCGCATCATCATCGATCTCTCAGCGTGGGATAAATCCGCAGTCTCCGATAAAATAGAGCTGATCAAAGCCGCTATGAATAATAATGAAAAAATTTCCTTTACTTATTTTGCTCCGGACAGCGAAAATCAGCGCGAAATCGAACCGTATTACCTTATTTTCCAGTGGTCGAACTGGTATGTGTGGGGCTATTGCACGATGCGGAAGGACTTCAGGCTGTTCAAGCTGACAAGGTTGATAAATTTGGAGCGCACAGGAGAAAAATGCGAAAAGCGCGAGGTTCCCGCATACATCTGCGACAAGCTTCGGCACACAAAGGGAGAGATCAAGGCGGTCGTGAAATTTGATCGATCGTTAAAATGGCGGATCGTGGACGAGTTTGGGCCTCAGATGTTACAGTTTGATGAGGACGGTGATATGATGCTGACCTTTACATGGTCGGATGTTTCGGCGTTTTACCGGTATATCCTCACCTTCGGGGAGAAGGCGGAAATTATTTCGCCCGAGGAATACCGCCATGAATTTTCCGGGCTGTTGAAAAGAATTTCGGACAGATATGAAATGTGACATACAGATGTCACATTTTTCGTGCTATGCTCATTTTATCAAAAATGAAATGAGGTATTGCCATGAATTATGAAATCGTAAATTTAAAAGAAAAAACAGTCGTGGGATTTTGTGCACGGACAAACAACGCTTCTCCCGATATGGGCAAAACCATCGGCGGACTCTGGCAGAAATTCTATATGGAAGACGGGTATCCTCTCATTCCGAACAAAGCCGACAGCAAAGCGCTTGGCATTTACACCGACTATGCGGCCGATGAAAAAGGCGATTACACGGTAATGGTTGCCTGTGAGGTGACCGATATTGCCGATATCTCCGGCGGCTTTACAGTGAGAAAGATTCCCGCAGGGAGCTATGCGAAGTTTATCGTCAAGGGAAATATGGTAACGGCAGTCGCGGAGTTTTGGCAGGAGCTTTGGAAAATGGATTTAAACCGTGCGTTCGTCTGTGATTTTGAGGAATATCAGAACGGAGACTGCGAAAATGCCGAGATCCATCTTTACATAGGCTTGAAGTGAGGTTGAAGATGAGTACTGATTTCAATGAAAATCGAAGCGAGGAATTTTCCTGGCAGCTGCCGGGACTATGGAAAAAAATAGGCTCTCACGGCATCATGACCCTGTCCACCTGCGCCGGAAACCGTGTGACATCCGCTCCATGAGCATGATTATGACTGACGGCAAAAATGCGTTCTTTGCAAACGCCTATAAAAAGCATTTTGGCGGCTCCTACAAGGCGTATTCCGCATTGCCGACGGAGCGGCTTCTGGAAATCACGCCCACCCTGATTTATTCATGGAATTATAAGCTAACGAAGCCATATATGGAATATTGGGATTTCAGGAACGAGATCTACCGCAAGGAATATAAATAATGATTCAATTTGAAAACCGGCCTCTATTATATTTTCATATTGCGGCAATTCTTCCACTCTTTCTTTTTGGTTACGCTTTATTTAGACTTATTGTTATTGACATCGATATAGCTGTAGAGCGTATATTTGGATATTCCAAAATATTTTGAAACCTTGTCGCCGGATTTTGTGATCAGGAAAGCGCCCGCGTCGTTTAGAAAACGAATCGCGGTCACTTTTTCGTCTTTGCTCATCAATGCGACGGGCTTGCCGATCAGTGCGACGGACTGTTCGATCAGATCGTCGAGCAGGTCGTTGACGTTTTGCGTAATACGTTCCGGTTCTTTTTTACCCTCAAACTGATCCGCTTCCGTGGTGACAAGCGATTTTACGGCATTGTCGATGGCGAGCAGGCCGGTAATATCGTAGTTGACCGAAAAGATATAGTTGATTTTATTGTTCTCGCCGCGAATATAAATCGTGCTCGATTTTAAAATTCGCCCGTCCTTTGTGCGCGTCAGATAGCCGCAGCGATCCTCCAACAAGTTCGTGTCCTTTCCCTGTGCCTCTAAAACGACGTGAGAAGAGCCGTCTCCAATCTGGCGTCCGGTTACATGCCCGTTTTCGATATGTGCAACTGATGTTTCCAGATTGTTTACGGTCAGGTCGTGAATGACGATCTCACAGTTTTGTCCGAACTGGGAGGCTAAGCCGTGCGCGATCTGTTTTAAGTAGGTAAGAGTATCCATAAGTAATCCTTTCGAAAAGTGGTAGGCTAACTTTTTCCTTTTCAGTATAGCACGAAAACAGCAAAAAACAATTGATTTTACAAAAATAATTAGAGAAGCAAATTTTTTTTCTGCGTTTGGGGATTTTGGTGGGAAAAGTTATTGTGTTGAGAAATTATACGTGATAAACTAGAAATAATCAGACAATTAGCGGAAATGCTTTTTGAAAATGTGGAGAAGTATTGGGACAGTGAGAGGAGGAATGGCGATGCTGTTAATCGGAAATGGCAGGGTGGTGACATTAGATCCTAAAAATCCCTTTATAGAAAACGGTGCGGTGCTCATAGAGGGAAATATCATCAAACAGGTCGGCGGTTATGAAGCGCTGAAGCAGGAATACAAAGATGCCCAGTTGATCGATGCCAAAGGCGGCGTCATTATGCCGGGCTTTATTAATACGCACGAGCATATTTATTCGGCAATGGCGCGCGGACTTTCCATTAAGGGCTATGACCCGAAGGGGTTTTTGGATATTTTGGACGGCATGTGGTGGACGATCGACCGGAACCTGACGCTTGCGCAAACAAAGCAGAGTGCCGTCGCGACCTATATTGACTGCATCAAAAACGGCGTTACGACTGTTTTTGATCATCATGCGAGTTACGGCTCGATCAGGGACAGCCTGTTCCAAATCGAGGAGGCCGCGCGCATGACCGGCATCAGAAGCTGCCTTTGCTATGAGGTATCGGACAGGGACGGAAAAGAGAAAATGCGGGAGGCCGTTTTGGAAAACGAGGCTTTTATCGAGCACGCGCTTGCCGACGATACGGACATGATCGCCGGCATGATGGGGCTGCACGCTTCCTTCACGCTGTCGGATGAGACGCTGGCGCTTTGCGCGGAGCACAAGCCCGAGGGCGTAGGCTACCATATTCATGTGGCGGAGGGCATCGAGGATTTATACGATTCCCTGCGTAAATACGGCAAGCGGATCGTTGACCGCCTGATGGATCACGGCATTCTGGGAGAAAAGACGATTACGGCGCATTGCATCTATGTCAATGACCACGAAATGGATGTATTGAAGGAAACCGATACGATCGTCGTGCACAATCCCGAATCCAACATGGGAAATGCCTGCGGCTGTCCGCCGACCATGAAGATTTTTGTAAAAGGGATTTTGACAGGACTTGGGACGGACGGCTACACGCACGATATGACGGAGTCGTATAAAGTGGCGAATATCCTCCATAAGCATCATTTATGCGACGCGAATGCGGCATGGGGCGAGGTTCCGGTCATGCTGTTTGAAAATAATGCGAAAATTGCCGGACGCTATTTCAAAAAGCCCGTCGGCGTTTTAAAGGAGGGCGCGGCTGCGGATGTGATCGTGACAGATTATATCCCGCTCACACCGATGGGAGCGGAAAATGTGAACGGGCATGTGCTGTTTGGCATGAGCGGCAGAAGCGTTGTGACGACGATAGCCGACGGAAAGGTGCTGATGCAGGACAGAAGGCTGACACAGCTTGACGAGGAAGCGGCGCTTGCAAAGGTGCGGGAGGAGTCGGCAAAACTCTGGAAGCAGATCAATTCACGATAAATAGGAGGGCTTGATTATGGGAGACAGGATGACGCCATTATCCTTTGCGCAGTTGCTGCATTGGATAGTAGAAGAAAAGAAAAAGGACGGTACGGTATTTAGCCTGCATGCTCCATATACCGCAGAGCAGGGGCAAACCCTGACGCTGTTTGGGGAAAAGCTGGAGATGCCGTTTGGACCGGCGGCCGGGCCGCATACGCAGCTCGCTCAGAATCTGATCGCCGCTTATTATGCGGGGAGCCGTTTTTTTGAGCTGAAAACGGTCCAGAAGCTGGACGGGGAGGATCTTCCGGTCAGCAAGCCGTGTATCAAGGCGGATGACGAGGGTTATAATGTGGAGTGGTCCACAGAGCTTACTGTGCCCCAGGCATTTGAGGAATATGTCAAAGCGTGGTTCCTCATGCACCTGATGGCAAAGGAATTTGGACTTGGCGCAGCGGACGGCTTTATTTTTAATATGAGCGTCGGCTATGATCTGGACGGAATCAAGACGAAGAAAATCGATGATTTCATCGAGGGGCTGAAGGACGCTTATGAAACCGCGATTTTCAAAGAATGCAGAGACTATGCGCTGAGCCATTTGGAGCTGTTTTCCCATGTTACAAGGGAGGATATCGAGCAGATTCCGGCAACCATCTGCAAGTCGATCACACTTTCCACGCTGCATGGCTGTCCGCCGCAGGAAATCGAGCGGATTGCGACGTATTTATTGACGGAAAAGAAGCTGCATACGTTCATCAAATGCAACCCGACGCTGCTCGGCTATGAGTTTGCGAGGAAGACGCTGGATGAAATGGGCTATGACTATATTTCATTCACCGATTTTCATTTCAAGGACGATTTGCAGTATGAGGACGCGGTGCCTATGCTGAAACGCCTGATCGCGCTTGCTGAAGAACAGGGTGTAAGCTTTGGGGTCAAGCTGACGAATACGTTTCCGGTGGATATTAAGGCGGGCGAGCTTCCGGGCGAGGAAATGTATATGTCGGGCCGTGCCCTTTATCCGCTATCCATTTCACTTGCGGCCAAGCTGAGCGGGGAATTTGACGGAAAGCTGCGCATTTCCTATTCGGGAGGCGCGGATGTCCACAATATCGGACGCATCGTAGAAGCCGGCATCTGGCCGGTCACGGTGGCAACGACCATCTTAAAGCCGGGCGGCTATGCGCGTTTTACACAGCTCGCATATGAATTCGGAGAAAAGGAATTTGCGCCGTTTGAAGGCGTGGACACGGCTCTTGTGAAAAAGCTTGCGCAGGAGGCAAAGGCGGATTCTCATTACCGGAAACCAATCAAGCCGTTTGAAAATAAAAAGATGAAGCAAAAGCTGCCGCTGCTTGAGTGCTTCGCGGCTCCGTGCGAGGCGGCCTGCCCGATCCATCAGGATATCACGGCCTATCTGCACCTTGTGGAGCAGGGGGATTATGTAGAGGCCCTGAAGGTCATTATGGAGAAAAATCCGCTGCCGTTTACGACCGGCACGATCTGTTCCCATAATTGTATGAGCCGCTGTACGAGGAATTTTTATGAGGAATCGGTGAAAATCAGGCAGATGAAGCTGCTTGCGGCTGAAAACGGATATGAGAGCGTGCTTGCCGGATTAAACGGTGATGCGGTGAATAAAAAAGCGGATAAAATCGCGATTGTCGGAGGCGGACCGGCAGGAATTTCAGCGGCATATTTTCTAGCGAAGGCTGGTTTTCCAGTGACGATGTTCTGTCAAAAGGACGAGCCGGGCGGCGTGATTCGGTATATCATTCCGGAATTTCGCATCAAGAGCGCAGTCGTAGAAAAGGATACCGCTTTTATAAAGAAACTCGGTGTGGAATTCAGGGGAGCGACGCATATTTCATCTCTTGACATGCTGAAGGGCTACCGGAAAATCATTCTCGCCACAGGCGCGGCAAAGGCGGGTGAGCTGTATTTGAAGGGGGACTCGACCGTCAATGCCGTGACATTCCTCGAGGATTTTAAAGTGTCGGAAGGAAAAATGGACATCGGCAGGCGTGTCGTCGTAATCGGCGGCGGCAATACGGCAATGGATGCGGCGAGGGCCGCGATCCGTACCGAGGGTGTGGAAAAGGTGTCCCTCGTATACCGCCGGACAAAGCGCTATATGCCTGCGGATGAGGAGGAACTGTTGCTCGCCATGGAGGACGGCGTGGAATTTCGGGAGCTGCTTTCGCCCGAGTGTTTTACGGGCGGCGTACTCCGCTGCAGAGTGATGAAGCTCGGAGAGCCGGATGCTTCCGGCAGAAGATCGCCTGTCGAGACAGACGAGGAGGCGGATATTCCGGCGGACATGGTCATTGCCGCAATCGGCGAAAAGGTGGATTCGGAGTTCTATCAAAAGCTTGGAATCGATCTGGATGAAAAGGGCTTGCCCGCGCTGAACGAAGCGACGCTGGAAAGCAATATCCCCGGCGTTTATGTGGTCGGGGACGGTCGGAGAGGTCCTTCGACGGTCGTAGAAGCGATTGCGGATGCTAAAAAGACGGCAGAGGCTATTATCGGAAGCGCTTTTGCAAAGGATCGGAAGGCGGAAAGACCATTGCAGGAGCTTTATGCGAAGAAGGGGTATGTATGCGGTGCGGACAAAGAAACGGATAGCGGGCACTGCGTGGATAGCGAACGCTGCCTGGACTGTGCGGAGCTTTGCGAGAATTGTGTGGATGTCTGCCCGAACCGGGCAAATGTTTCCGTAAAGGCTGTGAATTTTGCGATGCCGCAAATTCTCCATATTGACCGGCTCTGCAACGAATGTGGAAACTGCGAGGTATTTTGTCCATATACCGGAGCGCCTTACAAGGATAAGCTGACGCTGTTTGCGACTGATGCTGATTTTGAGAACAGCGGCAACGCGGGCTTCCTTTTCGTAAATTCCGAAAAACCGGTGCTGAAGGTGCGGCTTAACGGGCAGCTCATCACGGCGGAGGGCTTTCCCTCCTTAAAAGAGCAGGGCATTGACGAAAACATCATCGCTCTCATGCAAACCGTGTATGAGCAGTATGGATACTTATATGTATCGCTTTGAAGGAACTGAGCGGGAACTAAACAGTTACGTATGACGGGCATAAGAAGGGATCACGATGAAACTGATAAAAACAGAGGACGCGGTCGGCCATGTGCTGTGCCATGATATCACGCAGATCATCAAGGGTGTGACGAAGGACGCGGTGTTTCGAAAAGGACATATCGTCACCGAGGCGGATATTCCGGTGCTGCTTTCGGTCGGCAAGGAAAATCTGTATGTCTGGGAGCAGGACGAAACGATGCTGCATGAGGATGAAGCGGCTGAAATCCTGCGCGACATCTGTATTGGCGGTAACATGCACGCGACGGAGCCGAAGGAGGGCAAAATCGAGCTGATTGCCGACTGCACGGGACTGCTGAAAATTGACCGTGCGCATCTGCTCAAGGTCAATAGCCTTGGGGAGATGATGATCGCCTCAAGGCATGGCGGCACCGCAGTGAGAGCGGGCGATAAGATTGCGGGCACGCGCGTTATCCCGCTCGTGATCGAGAAACAGAAAATGGAAGAGGCAAAAGCCTATAGGGGAATCTTTGAAATTAAGCCTTTCTTGAAACAAAAGACTGCAATCATTGTGACGGGCAGCGAAGTTTATAAGAGGCGGATCAAGGATGCGTTCACTCCGGTCATCAAAGAGAAACTCGCGGAATATGGGGCGGAAATAATCGGAGAAAGGCTGTGCTCCGACGACCATACAATGATAACAGACACGATCCGGGAATTTCTGTCACAGGGCGCGGAGCTGATCATTTGTACAGGGGGAATGAGTGTGGATCCGGATGACAGAACTCCGCTGGCGATTAAAAATACGGGCGCGCAGATCATAAGCTACGGCGCGCCCGTATTGCCGGGAGCGATGTTCTTGCTTGCGTATAACGAAAACGGAGTTCCGATTATAGGGCTGCCGGGTTGCGTTATGTATGCAAAGCGGACGATCTTTGATTTGGTGTTGCCTAGAATTATGGCGGGTGAGCGGATTGCGGCAGAGGATCTGGTGTCTTATGGAGAAGGGGGTCTTTGCTTAAATTGTGCCGTTTGCACATACCCAAACTGCGGATTCGGAAAGTAGGAAGGAAATTTTCAAATGAGAGCGATCACACGGCAGGAATTACAGGAAATAAAGATAAGACGGGATCGGCTTATTATTTGCGGAGCGGGGCATGTATCACTCGCCCTGATCCGCCTTGGTCTGCAGCTTGGCTTTTCCCTCACGGTCATAGAGGACAGACCGTTCTTTGCGGATCAGGCGAGGGCTTTGCTATTGAAAGAGCCAGTTTTTAGCGACGCCTCAGAGGCCCATAAAGTAATCTGTGAGGCATTTGAGGAGGCACTTGCCAGGGAGCAGGGCTCCCCACATGATTATTTTATAATTGTGACGAGAGGACATCGCTATGATATGGAATGTTTGAGAAGCATTTTCACAAAGTCTTATGCTTATGTTGGAATGATGAGCAGCAGAGGCAGGTCAATGCGTGTAAAAAGTCTCCTTTTAGAGGAGGGCTATTCACAGGAGAAAGTGGATGCACTGCACAGTCCGATCGGTCTGGCAATCCAGGCAAAGACGCCGGAGGAAATTGCGGTTTCTATTTTAGCAGAAATCATACAAGTACGCGCCGCAAAAGAGCCTAAGGAGCCGCAGAAGGAAGGTGGCTTGGAGCTGACAGAGGAAATCAGGGTATCTGCATTGGAAGACGGGAATATGCGGCGCCTTCTGGCGGTTATAATATCGCGCAAGGGTTCCGCGCCGCGTACAGTCGGAACTTCCATGATCATTTTTGAAGACGGCAGG
>CAZBRY010000011.1:0-20448 GCA_964494285.1 uncultured Lachnospiraceae bacterium | reverse complement strand
TGATGGAATCGGCGATTTCTCTCGCAAGTATGCCGCCGAGATTGGATGCATGCTGTCCCTGCACACCGATTTTTAAATCCGCAACCAGAGAATCTGTGACTGCATAGGTACCTCCTGGGATCGGCTTGAGCATACCACCGCGTCCGATAACAACATTCAGCGAATGAATGTCAAAGTTCTTTTCTTTTAACAGATGAAGGATAATTTCTTTTCTGAAATCCTTCTGCGCTACAATCGAATCATATTTTGAAATTTCTTCCGTAGGATGTCTGAGCGTTTCTTCAAATAACAGGCGCTCATCCTCGAATACGCCGATCTTGGTAGAGGTAGAGCCGGGATTAATAATTAAACTTTTAATTGACATAATAGATTCTCCTTTGTTGATTATACATTTTTGGATAATTCTTCTGCCACAATAGCGGCAAGCGCGATCGAATTGACCTTTGTTTCAAAAGTGTCGGAGCGGGAGGTCAGAATGACAGGAGCCTTTGTGCCTGTCAAAATACAGCCGTTCTTTACTTTCGCTAGGCGGACAATTGCTTTGTATACCAGGTTTCCTGCATGGATATCCGGGAACAGCAGGATATCGGCATCGCCGACGATCTTGCGGTCAAGCGCACCCTTGTGTATTGCAGCATCGGGGTCGATTGCAAGATCAAGGGAAAGGGGTCCATCCACGATACAGCCTGTAATCTCCCCTGCCTCGTTCATCTTCGTAAGCTGATCAGCCTCTACCGTAGCAGGCATTTTCGGATTAACGACTTCCACGGCTGCAAGCGGCGCTACCTTTGGACAGGGAATCCCGCATGCTTTGGCAACGTCTTTTGTATAATTAATGATTGCAACCTTGTCCTCAAGAGTCGGATACGGCATAAAAGCGACATCTGTTAAAAATAAAAGCCGGTCAATTCCTTCAATTTCAAATACACATACGTGGGAAAGCGGATTTCCTGTACGAAGCCCCACTTCTTTATTTAATACACTTTTTAAAAACAGTTTGCTGTCGGTCAGCCCCTTCATGTACATATCAGCTTTGCCATCGTGTACGAGCTTGACTGCGGTCAGAGCCGCCTGCTCCATGTCTTTTTCATCAATGATTTCATAGCCGGTTAAGTCTATGCTTAAGGAAGCAGCGATGCTGCGAATTTTAGCCTCATCCCCCACAAGGATCGCGTCCGCAATCCCGCGAGCTTTCGCCTCGCTGACGGCTTCCAGGATCGGAGCGTCCTGCGCTGCGGCAACAGCCACTTTCTTCTTGCTGCATTCGGACAGCTTCTTCAGTAAATCGTCAAATGTTCTTGTCATCTTACGCACCTCTAATGATTGTTCTAAAATTTTTCCAAAACGGAATTCGTTAAAATAATAACACTTTTTAATAGGAAAAGCAATTGTAACTACATTATTTACTGATTTTTAACAGAAAGGGAGTTGAATCCCTGTTTTAATTCTGTTACAATACAATTTGAGCTTTTTATAAGGGTTGCCTTCAAAATAGGAGCAAGAAAAATGAAAATTATTGATAAAATATTTGGAACCCACAGTGAACGCGAGTTAAAGCTAATTGAGTCGCTCGTTGATAAGGTAGAGTCGCTTCGTCCCGAAATGATGGCATTATCGGACAGCGCGCTAAAGGATAAGACCAAAGAATACAAAAAGCGATACGCCGATGGCGAGACGCTGGATGACCTGCTGCCGGAGGCTTTTGCAACGGTTCGGGAAGCAGCCAGGCGTGCATTGAATATGGAGCACTACCGTGTACAGATCATTGGCGGTATTATTTTGCACCAGGGTCGTATCGCAGAAATGAAAACAGGAGAAGGAAAGACGCTTGTTTCGACATTGCCGGCTTATTTGAACGCACTTGCGGGGCGCGGTGTGCATGTCGTGACAGTCAATGACTATCTGGCAAAGCGTGATGCCGAGTGGATGGGTCAGGTGCATGAATTTCTCGGTCTGACTGTCGGTGTCGTACTCAATGAAATGACTGCGGAAGAGAGAAGAAGCGCTTATAATTGTGACATTACATATGTGACAAATAATGAGCTGGGCTTCGATTACCTGCGTGACAACATGGTCATCTATAAGGAGCAGCTTGTGCTGCGCGATTTGGCTTATGCGATCATTGACGAGGTTGACTCCGTGCTGGTCGACGAGGCGCGTACGCCTTTGATTATTTCCGGGCAGAGCGGCAAGTCTACAAAGTTGTATGAGGTCTGTGATATTCTGGCAAGGCAGTTAAAGCGGGGCGAGGACGTCGAGGATCTGTCCAAGATGGATGCGATCATGGGCATCGAACAAAAAGAAACCGGGGATTTCCTTGTCAATGAAAAGGACAAGTTTGTGACGCTGACAGCCGAGGGTGTGGAAAAGGTAGAGAAGTTTTTCCAAATTGACAATCTCGCTGACCCAGAAAATATTGACGTCCAGAATAACATGATCCTTGCGCTGCGTGCGCATAATCTGATGTTTCGGGATCAGGACTACGTCGTAAAGGATGACCAGGTGTTGATCGTCGATGAATTCACGGGACGTATCATGCCCGGACGCCGTTATTCGGACGGCCTGCATCAGGCGATCGAGGCAAAGGAGCATGTAAAGGTAAAACGTGAGAGCAAGACACTTGCGACGATTACATTCCAGAACTTCTTTAATAAATTTGAAAAAAAATGCGGTATGACCGGTACGGCGCTGACGGAGGAAAAGGAGTTCCGTGATATTTATGGCATGGACGTTATTGAGATTCCGACGAATCAGCCGATCGCAAGGGTTGACTTGCAGGATGCCGTTTACAAGACGAAAAAAGAAAAGCAGCTTGCGATTGTGAATGAGATCGAAAGAGCGCATGTGACCGGACAGCCGATTCTTGTCGGCACGATTACAATTGAGGCTTCCGAAGAACTGAGCGCGCTGTTAAAGCGCCGTGGGATTCCGCATAAGGTATTAAACGCGAAGTTTCATGAGCTTGAGGCGGAAATTGTCGCCGATGCAGGTGTTCACGGAGCCGTAACGATTGCGACAAACATGGCGGGTCGTGGTACGGATATCAAGCTTGACGAGGAATCGAGGGCGGCAGGCGGACTAAAGATCATCGGTACGGAGCGCCATGAATCGAGACGTATCGATAATCAGCTGAGAGGGCGTTCCGGACGTCAGGGAGATCCGGGTGAATCCCGCTTTTTTATTTCCCTCGAAGACGATCTGATGCGCTTATTCGGATCCGACAGGCTGATGGAGGTATTTAATACGCTGGGTGTGCCGGAAAATGAGCAGATCGAGCATAAGATGCTGACAAGCGCGATCGAAAAAGCGCAAATGAAAATAGAGAATAATAACTTTGGTATCAGAAAGAATCTGCTCGAATATGATCAGGTCATGAACGAGCAGAGAGAAATTATCTATGCAGAGAGAAGACGTGTATTGGACGGCGAGAGTATGCGTGACGTGATCTTTAAGATGGCGACGGATTTCGTGGAAAACACGGCAGATATGTGCATCGGCGAAGATTCTGACGCGGCCGACTGGGATCTTTCCGAACTAAATCAGCATCTTTTGGCGACGGTTCCTGTGCAGGAAATTAAGACGCCGGATATCAAGGGCTTAAAGAAAAATGAATTAAAGCACAAGCTAAAAGAAGAGGTTGTTAAGCTTTATGAGGCGAAGGAAGCGGAGTTTCCGATGCCGGAGCAGCTTAGGGAGTTAGAGCGTGTCGTTTTGCTCAAATCGATTGACAGAAAATGGATGGATCATATTGACGATATGGAGCAGCTTCGTCAGGGAATCGGTTTGCAGGCGTACGGGCAAAGAGATCCGCTTGTGGAATATAAGATGACTGGTTATGATATGTTCAATGCGATGACGGACAGCATCAGTGAAGAGACGGTTCGTGTCTTGTGTCATATCCGCATCGAACAGAAGGTGGAGCGTGAAGAGGTTGCAAAGGTGACCGGCACGAATAAGGACGAATCTCTCGGTAAGAAACCGCAGAAGCGAGAATCCGACAAGGTTTATCCAAACGATCCGTGTCCGTGCGGCAGCGGCAAGAAATATAAGCAGTGCTGTGGCAGGAAGTAAGGGATAGGAGAAATTTTGTGGTAGAATTAGACCAGATAAAAACGGAATTGCTGACATATGAAGAACCTCTTAAGGAAGTGAAGGCGTCCCTTGCCCTTGCGGACAAGGAGCAGCGTGTCGAGGAGCTGGAGCGAGAAATGGAAGCCCCCGGTTTTTGGGACGACCCTGAGCGCTCTCAGAAATATGTGAAGGAACTGAAAAATTTCAAGGATACGATTGCGCTTGTCTCCGGTTTGGAGCAGCAATATGAGGATATTCGGATGCTGTTGCAGATGGCCTACGAAGAAAATGATCCGGCGCTCGTTCCCGATATCCAGCAGGAATTTCGGGAATTCACAGAAACGCTTGAAACGCTTCGGATTAGTACGCTGCTTTCGGGAGAATATGATAAAAACAATGCGATCCTGCGTTTGAATGCCGGCGCGGGCGGCACAGAGAGCTGCGATTGGGCAGGGATGCTTTATCGGATGTACTCACGTTGGGCGGAAAAAAAAGGTTTTTCGGTCGAGGTGCTGGACTATCTGGACGGCGATGAGGCCGGTATTAAGTCTGTCACGTTTCAGGTAAACGGCGAAAACGCCTATGGATATTTAAAATCAGAAAAGGGAGTACACCGTCTTGTGCGTATTTCCCCGTTTAATGCGCAGGGAAAACGCCAGACTTCGTTTGTATCGCTGGATGTGATGCCGGATATCGAAGAGGATTTGGATATTGAAGTAAACGACGATGATCTGCGCATCGACACGTACCGTAGCTCCGGCGCGGGTGGACAGCATATTAATAAAACTTCATCCGCAATCCGCATCACCCATTTGCCGACCGGTATTGTCGTACAGTGCCAGAATGAGCGTTCGCAGCATATGAACAAGGATAAGGCGATGCAGATGCTGAAAGCGAAGCTGTATCTGCTCAAGCAGGAAGAAAATGCGGAAAAATTGTCTGACATCCGTGGAGATATCAAGGATATCGGCTGGGGCAATCAGATCCGCTCCTATGTCATGCAGCCATATACGCTCGTCAAGGATCACCGAACGAATGCAGAGGTTGCACAGGCGGACAGTGTTATGGATGGCAATATTGACCCATTTATCAATGCTTATTTAAAGTGGCTGCATACAGGCGGCTCCAATCGGCAAAATTAACAGAAAAAAAGGCTGGTTTAGAATATGTTATGGTTACTTTGGAAAAAAGAAGAACCATAACATTCTTTTTTTATAGAACTACTTGATTTTTTATGCATGTTATGATACGATATCTCTCGACGAAAGACATGTGTGCGTGACATAAATACAAACAAAAACGAGTGTTTACCCTACGAGGACAGGTGATGATATGGCAGAGACGAGCGCGTATTATATCGTGAAGCAAAAGGCACTCCCCGAGGTGCTTTTAAAGGTAGTCGAGGCGAAGACGATGCTAGACTCCGAGCAGGCGATGACGGTGCAGGAGGCGACGGAATGCGTGGGCATTAGCAGGAGCTCCTTCTATAAATACAAAGATGATATTTTTCGGTTCCATGATAACACACAGGGAAAGACCATTACGCTGACGTTTCAGATGGATGATAAGCCGGGACTGCTTGCGGACTTGCTGAAAATTATTGCGTCATACGGAGCGAACATTTTAACGATTCATCAGAGTATCCCAATCAATGCGGTTGCATCGTTGAGCATCAGCGTTCAGGTGCTTCCGACGACGGGAGATGTAGCTAAGATGATTGAGAGCATGGAACAGCAGATGGGTGTTCACCACGTAAAAATACTTGCGAAAGAATAAAGAGGAAAAGAGGGAAAGAGGTAAGGATATGGTAAATATTGCAGTGCTAGGATATGGTACGGTTGGTTCCGGGGTGGCGGAGGTCATTCACACAAATCAGGACAGTATTAATAAAAAGGCGGGAAATGAAATCAATATCAAATACGTGCTCGACCTAAGGGAGTTTCCGGGTGACCCTGTTCAGGATGTGCTCGTTCATGATTTTAATATTATTTTAAATGACCCGGAGGTGAAGATCGTCGTAGAAGTGATGGGCGGTGTGGAACCGGCCTATACGTTTGTGAAGGAGTCATTGCTTGCGGGCAAAAGTGTCTGTACTTCCAACAAGGAGCTTGTTGCAAAGCATGGTCCGGAGCTGCTGCAGATTGCACGGGACGAAAATATTAACTTTTTGTTTGAGGCGAGCGTTGGTGGTGGGATTCCGATTATACGCCCTTTGAATTCTTCGCTGACAGCAGATGAAATCCGCGAGATTACCGGTATTTTAAATGGAACGACCAATTACATCATGAGCAAGATGTCGGATGAAGGTTGGGAGTTTGAGGATGCATTAAAGAAGGCGCAGGAGCTCGGTTATGCGGAGCGTAATCCTGAAGCAGACGTGGAGGGTTATGATGCCTGCCGTAAGATCGCGATTTTATCCTCACTTGCTTTTGGAAATCATGTTGATTTTGAGGATATTTATACGGAGGGCATTACAAAAATCACGGCCAAGGACATTGCATATGCCAAAAAGCTGGATCGTGCGGTAAAGTTGCTTGCTTCGAGCAAACGCGAGGGAGACAACTTCTATGCGATGGTCGCCCCGTTTCTGATCCCGAAATCCCACCCGCTGTTCAGCGTAAACGGCGTATTTAATGCTATTTTTGTAAATGGAAATGTACTTGGGGATGTGATGTTTTATGGAAGCGGCGCAGGGAAACTGCCGACTGCCAGTGCTGTCGTGTCGGATGTCGTCGATGCCACAAAGCATCTGGATAAAAATATTATGTCGTTTTGGAGTAGCAGGAAGTTGGAGCTGACGAGCGTGGAGAACGCAGAGCGAAGCTTTTTTGTAAGGATCAGCGGAACACCGGATGAGCGCCTTTCGGAAATGGAAGCTGTTTTCGGAAAGGTTGAGGCAGTTGTGCTTGACAAAGAAACATCGGAATTTGGATTTGTAACGGAAAAAATGAGTGAGAAGACGTTTGCGCAGGCGGCTCAAAAGCTTGATGGCGTGATCGGAAGGATCCGTATGGAGGGCTGAGGCGGGAAGCCGGTGGTTCGATTGATAGATCGATAGACCGAGGGTCTGAATAGCAACGAAATACTATCATAAAATCAGGAAGAGGATGAAGGACATGAAATATATTATAGTGTTGGGTGACGGTATGGCAGATGAGCCGATTGCGGAGCTTGGAAACAGGACGCCGCTCGCCTATGCGAATACACCGGCTCTCGACGCGCTTTCGAAGCTTTCAGAGCTTGGAATGGCGCATACGATACCGGAAGGCATGAAGCCGGGTTCAGATACGGCAAATTTAGCAGTCCTAGGTTATAACCCTCGAAAATATTATTCGGGACGCTCCCCGCTTGAAGCGCTGAGCATCGGCGTTCCAATGAAAGATACAGATATTGCTCTGCGTTGCAACGTCGTGACGATTTCCGATGAAGAGCCGGTATTCGAGGAAAAGACCATTATTGATCACAGTTCGGGAGAAATCAGCACGGAGGATGCGACAGTCCTGCTCAATGCGGTTTCCGAGGAGCTGGAAAATGAAACATACCGATTTTATGTCGGAACGAGCTACCGCCATTGCCTGATCTGGGATCATGGAAGTGTTGTGGAGCTGACGCAGCCGCATGATGTGCTGACACAGACAATCGGACAGTATCTGCCTAAGGATGCGCAGCTGAATGCGATGATGAGAAGAAGCTATGAAATCCTGAAGGATCATCCGATTAACATCGAACGGAAAAAACAGGGTTTGAATCCGGCCAATTGTTGCTGGTTCTGGGGAGCGGGCACAAAGCCGCTGCTTTCCTCCTTTGAAGAGAAAAATCATAAAAGAGGAGTTATGATTTCTGCGGTCGATCTCTTAAAGGGGATTGCAATCGGAGCCGGTATGGAGGTGCTTCTTGTGGAGGGCGCAAACGGCGGACTGCATACGAATTACGAAGGAAAAGCGGACGCGGCTGTGCAGGCTCTTGTAAAGGATGGTTTTGATTTCGCCTATATTCACGTGGAAGCCCCGGACGAGATGGGACACCAAGGCAGTGTGGAGAGAAAAGTACAGGCGATCGAGTATCTGGATGAGCGCGTGATCAAGCGTGTCAAGGAGCAAATGGATGGATCGGGTGAGGACTACCGGCTGCTTATCATGCCGGATCATCCGACACCGATCAGGATCAGGACTCATACATGCGATCCGGTACCGTATCTGTTGTATGACAGCACGGTGCCGCTTAAAAAAAGCTGGAATTATAATGAAGCAGAAGCAAAACAGTCGGGGAATGATGTGGCAGAGGGTTATCGCCTGATCGATCATTTGTTTGATGCTGAGAATTAATACTTGATTAGGAAATGAGGAGACAGTTATGCTAATTGTGAAAAAATTTGGCGGAACATCCGTCGCGGACAGGGAAAGGATCATAAACGTAGCCAATCGCTGCATCAAGGATTACAAAGAGGGTAATGATGTCGTGGTTGTGTTGTCTGCTATGGGAAAACAGACAGACGTTTTGATTGAGATGGCAAAAGAGATCAATCCGACACCGTCAAGGAGAGAAATGGATATGCTTTTAACAACGGGCGAACAGATCTCGGTCTCCATGATGGCGATGGCGATGGATTATCTTGGTGTGCCTGCGGTGTCGCTGAACGCTTATCAGGTGGCGATGCATACGACGAGCGCATATAGCAATGCGAGGCTGAAAAGGATTGACACGGAGAGGATCCGTCATGAGTTGGATCAGAGAAAAATCGTGATCATAACCGGTTTTCAGGGCATCAACAAATACGATGACTATACAACGCTCGGACGCGGCGGCTCCGATACGACGGCGGTCGCGCTTGCAGCGGCATTGCATGCGGATGCCTGTGAGATCTTTACGGATGTGGAAGGTGTTTATACGGCGGATCCGCGTATTGTAAAGAATGCGCGCAAAATGAAGGAAATTACTTATGATGAAATGCTGGATTTAGCGACGCTCGGAGCCGGCGTTTTGCATAACCGCTCCGTTGAGCTTGCAAAGAAATATGGGGTGCAGTTGATCGTACGTTCGAGTTTGTCAGAAGCAGAAGGAACAGTTGTTAAGGAGGATGTAAAAGTGGAAAGAATGTTAGTGAGCGGTGTTGCTGCCGATAAAAATGTTGCAAGAATTTCAGTAGTAGGGCTTGACGACAAGCCGGGCGTTGCCTTCCGAATGTTTGATGCACTTGCAAGAGCCAATATCAATGTCGATATGATCCTGCAGTCCATCGGACGAGACAACTCCAAGGATATCACGTTTACGGTTCCGCGTGATCTGACCGATGAAGCGCTGAAAGTGCTCGAAGATAAAAAAGATATTTTAGGCGCACAGGCAATCAAGTGCAGAACCGACGTGGCAAAGGTATCTGTTGTCGGTGCGGGCATGATGTCCAATCCCGGTGTTGCCGCAAAGGTATTTGAATGTCTCTACAATGTAAACATTAATATCAATATGATTTCCACCTCTGAAATCAGGGTAACCGTTCTGATTGATGAAAAAGACGTTGAGAAAGCGATGATTGCAGCGCACGATATTTTTGGTTTGGAGGACTAATCCCTCCTATTCGTATTTTTGCTGTAAAGAAAGGTCAGACAAATGGATGAGAATCAATTTTATAATGAGAATTTACCGGTGAATAACGAGGCGCAGGCAAAAGAGAAGGCGGCTGCGGGACTGGCGAAGGCATCTCTGGTCCTTGGTGTTCTTTCGATTGCGGGGGCGTTCTGCTGTATACCGTTTGTATTCAGCGGGATAGGAATTGCGCTTGCCATTCTTTCCAAGGGGGCTTCAAACTATTATTCAAGTCAGGCAAAGACCGGATTAATTTGCTCGATTATCGGAATTGTAACCTCCTTTATTCTGACGGTTTTCATTATTGTTCTGGAAATCATCATGCTGTTTTCCTTGGCAAATCAAAATGGGGAAACGTGGAGAGAAATCAGAAGCCAGTACGAGCAGCAGTATGAGGAAATGTACGGACAGGAGCTGCCCAAGGAAATAGAAAACTTTTTTGACGGAATGGAAAAGGGCTTTGAACATGAATTTTAACTTCAAATTATAAATGGATTATAGCGGGGAGAATAAAATGAAAAAGAGGAAAACATCGTCCGAATTAAAAGCAATGGCAAAGGAACAGTTGCTCGGCAACTATGGTGTGGCAGCAGGTGCTTTTGCTATTTTTTATGGAATCATATTTGCTGTCATGATGCTCGTTTATGTTGCAGTGATTATGACCATGGTCACAGGAACGCTTACGACGAGGGCTGTTTCCATGGTGGACGAAACACCGTTTCTGACAGGCGGGTTCTCGTCACCGTGGTATTATGTGATCATTTATGTAATTTCAGGTGTATTAAGCGCCCTAATGGGCACGTTGATTGTTGGCTTTAGCAATGTCTGCCTGAACATCTCGCGGGGGCAGAAGCCACGAGTTGCCGACTTGTTTTATTGCTACTCCCATCATCCTGACAAAGTAATCATTATTTATCTGATTATCTATGCGGTTAGTTTGATTGTACTGATTCCCTCTGAAATAATCAGTTATCTCGCGATTGATAACGGTGGTTATACGGGGACGTCATTTTTGCTCTGGTCGGTTTTCTATACCGTTGGCATGGTGCTGAGTGTTATATTCAGCTTAATGGTCTCACAGGTTGGATTTTTGTATCTGGATGACCCACAGACGGCATCGATTGATTTTATCAAACAGAGTATTGCGCTGATGAAGGGAAATAAGGGAAGGTTGTTTTATGTGATGCTGAGCTTGATTGGTTGGTATCTTCTCGTGTTAGTTTCATGCGGAATTGCAGCATTGTGGGTGATGCCTTATCAAAATGTCATAATGGCAGACTTTTATCGTGATTTGAAGGGCGAATTTGAGGAACCGCAAAAAGGAACGGAATCAGAAATAGACTATAGAATATAAAAGGAACGGGATTAAGAAATCATGGATATTATTGCAATTTTGAAGGAAGAGCTTGGCGTAGAAAAATGGCAGGTAGAGGCTGCGGTCAATCTGATTGACGAGGGAAATACAATTCCTTTTATTTCCCGTTACAGAAAGGAAGTGACCGGCTCCTTAAACGATGAGGTGCTGAGAAATTTAAATGAACGTCTGACTTATTTGAGAAATCTTGAGGAGAAAAAGACGCAGGTGCTGTCAAGCATTGAAGAACAGGGCAAATTGACGGAGGAGTTAAAGAAGCAAATACTTGCCGCTAAGACGCTTGTGGTTGTGGACGATTTATATAGACCCTATCGCCCAAAGAGGCGGACGCGGGCAACGATTGCAAAGGAAAAAGGACTGGAACCCCTTGCAGAGCTGGTCTATGCACAGGAAACGAATGTGCCTGTAGAGGAGAGCGCCGGAGAATATATCAGCGAAGAAAATGGTGTAGCGACTGTGGAGGAAGCGATTGCGGGTGCAAAGGATATTATTGCGGAGATGGTTTCGGATGAAGCCGATTACAGGAGCTATATTCGTCAGGCGACGTTTGAGTCCGGAAAAATCATTTCAAGTGCGAAAAATGAAAAGCAGGAATCCGTTTATGAAATGTATTATAACTTTGAGGAGCCCGTTAAAAAGATTGCGGGGCATCGTGTGCTTGCGCTGAATCGCGGAGAGGCGGAGAAACTGCTCACGGTCAAGCTGGAAGCTCCCGTGGATCAGATTTTGATGTACCTCGCTAAAAAGGTCATTACAAAGGATAATCCCTATACGACTCCGTTATTAAAAGAAGTGGTTGCCGACAGCTATGAGCGTTTGATCTCCCCGGCGATTGAGCGTGAAATCAGGAATGATTTGACGGAAAAGGCCGAAGATGGTGCGATTACGGTATTTGGGAAGAATCTGGAGCAGCTTTTGCTGCAGCCGCCGATTGCCGGTCAGGTTGTGCTCGGCTGGGATCCAGCCTTCCGTACGGGCTGCAAGCTTGCAATCGTGGATGCAACGGGAAAGGTGCTCGATACAAAGGTCATTTATCCGACGGCACCGCAGTTTAAGGTAAACGAAGCAAAGGCAGAGCTGAAAAGGCTGATCAGTAAATATCATGTCACTTTGATTTCGGTCGGAAACGGAACGGCCTCCCGCGAGTCGGAAATGATTATTGTGGAGCTGCTCAAAGAGATCGATGCCAAGGTACAGTATGTGATTGTCAATGAGGCAGGCGCCTCAGTTTATTCTGCGAGCAAACTGGCGACGGAAGAATTTCCGAATTTTGATGTCGGACAGAGGAGTGCAGCTTCGATCGCACGCCGTATTCAGGATCCGCTCGCGGAGCTTGTAAAGATCGATCCGAAATCGATCGGTGTCGGACAGTATCAGCATGATATGAATCAGAAGAAACTTTCCGATGCGCTGCAGGGCGTTGTGGAGGACAGCGTGAACAAGGTTGGCGTTGATTTAAATACAGCCTCCGCTTCCTTGCTGGAATATATTTCCGGCGTAACAAAAGCTATCGCAAAAAATATCGTGGATTACAGAGAGAAAAATGGTCGGTTTACGAACCGTAATCAGCTTTTAAAGGTTGCGAAGCTCGGCCCGAAGGCATATGAGCAGGCGGCTGGTTTTATGCGTATTTTAGATGGAGAAAATCCTCTGGATGCGACAAGTGTACATCCCGAATCGTACGAGGCGGCAAAGAAGCTGCTTAACAGGCTCGGTCTTACGATGGAGGACGTGCGTGCGGCGCAGGCACAGGCTGCAAAGGATAAGGCGTCGGCGAAAAAGGCTCCGGCAAAGGAGAGTAAAAAGCCCGCTCCGAAGCAGACTATGATTCATAATCAGAATACAGCGATGGGGCAGGCACTCGCGGCAGCGATGGGAGCCTCTGCATTAACTGCCAAAGAGGCGTCGGTAAACAGCAGCGCCACGGCACTTGGTGGCGGTTCCGCTATCGGTGCGCTTGAAAAGAAAATTATAAATAAGAAACAACTTGCGCAGGAATTGGAGATCGGAGAAATTACTCTGACAGATATTCTCAAGGAACTCGAAAAGCCGGCGCGTGATCCGCGTGATAACATGCCAAAGCCAATTCTGCGTTCCGATGTGTTGGAAATGAAAGATTTGACGCCGGGTATGGTGCTGAAGGGAACGGTACGCAATGTCATTGATTTTGGTGCGTTTGTGGATATCGGTGTGCACCAGGACGGATTGGTTCATATTTCACAGATCACTGAAAAATATATTAAGCATCCATTAGAGGCGGTGGCAGTTGGAGACATTGTGGAAGTGAAGGTGCTCAGTGTCGACGTTCCGAAAAAGAGGATTGCGCTGACGATGAAATTGTAAAAATAATGTTGAAAATGATGCTTGACAAAATGTTAACAATGAAGTATGTTAATTACGAACAGGTACCGTTCAAAACAACATAATAAAATAAAGAAAATTCTTCGGGGTAGGTGCAATTCCTAGCCGGTGGTGAAGACGAAATGGGAAACTGCTTTAAAAAGGGGCAGAGATTCATAGGCGTACAAGTCCACGACCCGCATATGTGACAAAGGCATACGCGGCTGATTTGGTACAATCCAAAACCGACAGTAAAGTCTGGATGAAAGAAGAAGTGCGAACAGGCGACTGCAACAGTACCGTAAGTCTTTTCAAACGACAATTCCCCCGAACATTGATTGGTGTTCGGGGATTTTTTTGAAGAAAAGGGGAAAGAAAGATGAATTTAGTAGAGTTATTTCATTCGGCAAAAGAAAATCTGGTTTTTTTAGGAGTCAGCTTGCTTGTAATTGTAGCGGTTTCCATTATTGCCGCCGTATCGGAGAAGCTGATTGGATTTAAGCAAGATGAGCGTACAAGAACGAGAAGGATTGCCTTTATCGGTATTTTTTCGGCAATTGCAGCAGTGCTGATGTACCTGGAAATACCACTTTGGTTCGCACCGCCATTTTATGAAATTGATTTCAGTGAGGTGCCGGTGTTGATCTGTGCCTTTGCGTACGGACCGGTTGCGGGTGTTATTGCAGAATTTCTGAAAATTGTGTTAAAACTGTTTTTGAAAGGAACCTCAACAGCCTTTGTAGGCGATCTGGCTAACTTTATCATTGGATGTACGATGATTCTTCCGACTTCGATTATTTACCATATTAAGAAGACGAGAAAGACTGCACTTGCAGGAATGGCGGCAGGCACGGCATTTATGACGGTATTCGGAAGTGTATTTAACGCAGTCTACCTGCTTCCGACCTTTGCAGCGCTTTACGGTATGCCGATGGAGGCGATTATAAGCATGGGAACAGCAGTGAATGCCGGTATTACAAGTGTTACGACGCTTGTGCTGTTTGCGGTTGTGCCCTTCAACCTGCTAAAGGGAACGCTTGTATCGGGCATTACCTTTTTGCTTTATAAAAAGATCAGCCCGGTCATTCATGCACAGCATGAAGAGGCTTTGCGGCAGCATGCCGCGGAAGGAAAATGCTGACCGTTTTTATAAGGAATTCATAAACCATCTACAAACGATTGCGGCCATCCTGAGCAAAACAGAATTGCGTTCTTGTGAACATGATAAAAATGTGCTAAAATATCGTCAGACATCTTGCGCGCTGACAAAGCGTGCATATGACGAGGATCGCACAATCAATCATAGAGCAGGGACAGCAAAAGCTGTGGCACAGGGTGGCCGAAATGATTACAGAAACATACAGCAGAGAAGAAACCTTTTTGCTTGGAAAGTCGCTTGGTTTGGCGGCAAGGCCGGGCAATATTTACACACTGACAGGTGATCTTGGTGTGGGGAAGACTGTATTTACACAGGGATTTGCAGCCGGTCTTGGTATTACCGAACCGGTCAACAGCCCGACGTTTACCATTTTACAAATATATGAGGAGGGTCGGCTTCCGTTTTATCACTTTGATGTGTATCGTATCGGTGACATCGATGAGATGGATGAAATCGGTTATGAGGACTGCTTCTATGGAAAAGGAGCCTGCATGATTGAATGGGCAGAGCTCGTTGAGGAATTGATACCGGCGTATGCTCGCCGGATCACAATAGAAAAAAATCTGGACAAGGGTCTGGATTATCGTTTGATCAAAATCGAGGAATAATATGAGACTATTAGCGATAGACAGTTCGGGACTCGTCGCGACCGTTGCGGTCATTGAGGATGAACAGATGCTTGCCGAATACACGGTTAATTATAAAAAGACACATTCTCAGACGCTTGTTCCGATGTTGAATGAGATTACACAAATGATTGAGCTGGATTTATCGACGATTGATGCGATTGCCGTGGCAAAGGGGCCGGGCTCCTTCACCGGTCTTCGAATTGGTTCGGCGACAGCAAAGGGGCTTGGATTGGCACTTGGTAAACCAATCATTGCGGTGCCGACCGTTGATGCGCTCAGTTATAATGCGTGGGGGACAAAGATGCTTGTCTGCCCGCTGATGGATGCCAGAAGAGAACAGGTCTATACGGGTATCTATGCATTCGAGAATGGAAAACATCATATGATTAAGGAGCAATGTGCAATTGCAGTTGAGGAACTATGCAAAGAGCTGAATGCACTTGAAAAAAAGGTATTATTTCTTGGAGACGGTGTTCCGGTCTATCGGGAAAGGCTCGCAGAGCAGCTGACTGTTCCCTATGAGTTTGCACCGGCCCACATGGCAAGGCAGAGGGCAGGCGCGCTTGGTGTCTTGGCGATGGAGTATTTAAAAGCAGGAAAAACGGAAACGGCGGCGGAACATAGGCCGGATTATCTACGACTTTCGCAGGCAGAACGAGAACGTGCGCAAAAGCAGGAAGTCTAGTTCACCTGTCTTAAGTGCCGCTTGGAGGCAGGAAATGAAATGGTAAAAATTAGAGAGATGCTGGATGGAGATGTTGGAGAAGTTGCGCGTATAGAAGAAGATATATTTTCGATGCCATGGTCAGAGAATGCGTTCCGCGAAATGCTTTCACAGGATTCCATGGTCTATCTGGTGGCTGACCTAGACGGTCAAATCATTGGCGGTGCAGGAATCCGCAATATATTAGGGGAAGCGGAGATCACAAACGTTGCTATTAAGGGAGCTTACAGACGACACGGCTACGGAAAGCTGTTACTGAAGTCGCTTTTGGAAAAGGGCACCCAAATGGGTGCGTATGCCTTTACACTGGAGGTGCGCAGGAGCAACCTTCCAGCGATTATGCTATATAAGCGGCTCGGCTTTACGGAGGAGGGAACCCGTAAGAATTTTTACGAAAGACCGCAGGAGGATGCCTTGATCATGTGGAAGAGATAGGCACTCAATGGAGTAATTACCACTATCCAATGAAGCGGCGTGCTTGTATAATAAAAGTGACTGCTTTACAAGGAGGATAGAGTATGAGAAAATATAAAGATGATAGAAAAATAGAGCTTGCACATGTATTTTGTAATTGTTGCAAAAAAGAACTCCGTGTTGAAAACGGAATCATAAAAGAAGGGGTATACACGGGAAATCAGGAATTCAGCTATTTCTCGAATAAAGACGGAGAAATCCATTCCTTTGACTTGTGCGAGGACTGCTATGATAAAATAACCGCGCAGTTTGAAATTCCGATTGAAATCTTTGAAAAAAAGGAGTTGCTTTAAACTGCTCGCGAATAGTGAGGAATTAGGATGCTGGATGTATGTTTGTTAGGAACCGGCGGCATGATGCCACTGCCTTATCGATGGCTGACCTCTCTCATGATGCGGTATCATGGGAGCAGTATTTTGATTGATTGCGGGGAAGGTACGCAGATAGCCATGAAGGAAAAGGGTTGGAGTGCCAAACCGATTGACATTATCTGTTTTACCCATTATCATGCAGATCATATCAGCGGGCTGCCGGGCTTGTTGCTGACGATGGGAAATGCAGAGAGAACAGAACCCTTGACAATGATAGGTCCTAAGGGTTTGGTTCGCGTTGTGACGGCGCTTCGTACGATTGCACCGGAGCTTCCGTTTTCGATTAATTTTATTGAACTATCGGAAGTCGAGCAGACGATTTCTTTTGATGGTTTCCGGATAGAAGCGTTCCGTGTGAACCATAATACGATCTGTTACGGCTATAGCATGATCATTGAGCGCGCCGGCAAGTTTAGCGTTGAGCGGGCAAAAGAGAAAAATATTCCGCTGCAGCTTTGGAACAGACTGCAAAAGGGAGAGCAAATCGAGCATGAAGGTCGGCTTTTTACGCCGGATATGGTGTTAGGACCCGGACGGAAGGGAATCAAACTGACGTATTGCACCGATTCTAGACCGACGGAGTTGATTGTGAAAAGTGCATCTGAGGCAGATCTGTTTATTTGTGAAGGGATGTACGGGGAGCCGGATATGGAGCAAAAGGCAAAGGAGCATAAGCACATGACCTTTTGTGAGGCAGCGGATATGGCAAAGCGCGCAAATGTACGTGAGCTTTGGCTGACCCACTACAGTCCGTCACTTGCATATCCGAAGGAATATGTCGGATATGCACGTGAGATTTTTTCGGCTACGCATACGGCAGAAGATGGCAGGACAACAGAGCTCGATTTTGAAGAGGACTAAAAGAGAAATGAAAAAGCAAAACATTAAAAATTTAATAGTACTGCTGATTGTTGCATTGCTGCTTATTGCCAGCTTCGCATACTTAGTCAACAGAGACCGAACTACTAAGGAAGAAGTAGATAAGTTGACAGCTGTACAGGAAGTGCTCGCAAGGGATTTGTCCTCAAACTATCCGCCTACTCCAAAGGAAGTGCTGAAATATTATAGCGAAATCACGAGGTGCTTTTACAGTGAGGAATATTCCGAGGAGGAGCTCATAAGGCTTTCGAAAAAATCAAGGGAGCTGTTTGACGAGGCACTGATCGCAAATCAGACGGAAGAGGATTATATTGTAGATTTAAAAAACGAAATTATTATTTTTAAGGATGCGAATCGTTCCATTTCGAGCTACTCTGTGGCAGGCAGCGCAAATGTGGATTATTATCAATATGAGGGTGATGAGTGGGCGAAACTCAACTGTATTTATTCCATACGTACAGAGGGAAAGATTAAGCCTACCCAGGAAGAATTCCTACTGAGAAAGGATGCGGGCGGCTATTGGAAAATATTTGGCTGGAAACTCGTCGAGGAAAAGACAAATGAATAAAGGCACGCTGATACTTGGAATCGAAAGTTCCTGCGATGAGACGGCGGCGGCAGTTCTCAAAAATGGAAGGAGTGTGCTTTCCAACATTATTTCATCGCAGATTGACCTTCATACATTATACGGGGGTGTTGTGCCGGAAATTGCTTCGAGAAAGCATATTGAAAAAATAAATCAGGTAATTGAAGAGGCGTTAAAGGAAGCAGACGTGGCGTTACATGATCTAGATGCAATCGCTGTCACTTATGGTCCCGGACTTGTAGGAGCTCTGCTCGTCGGCGTGGCGGAGGCAAAGGCGCTCAGCTTTGCATCTGGGATTCCGCTGATCGGTGTGCACCACATTGAGGGGCATATCTGTGCAAATTATATCGAACATCCGGAATTAGAACCTCCGTTTTTATCACTTGTTGTATCGGGCGGACATACGCATCTTGTCAAAGTTGCAGATTACGGTGTTTATGAAATTTTAGGCAGGACGAGGGACGATGCGGCCGGAGAGGCATTTGATAAGGTCGCCCGTGCGATCGGCTTGGGATATCCGGGCGGCCCCAAAATTGACAAGATATCCAAAGAAGGAAATCCCGATGCGATTCATTTTCCAAGAGCGAAGGTGGAAGGAAATTTATATGATTTCAGCTTTAGCGGCCTAAAATCTGCAGTGCTGAACTACTTGAATTCCTGCGAAATGAAGGGAGAGCAGATTGTTGTGGCTGATGTTGCGGCTTCGTTCCAAAAAGCAGTGACGGATGTACTTGTCGAGCATTCGATCGCGGCTCTCAAAGCAAGCGGTTTTCATAAATTTGCAATTGCGGGTGGAGTTGCGTCCAATACGGCGCTGCGTACGGCAATGAAGGAAGCATGTGAAAAAGAACAAATTGAATTTTATTATCCTTCTCCGGTTTACTGTACCGACAATGCCGCCATGATTGGGGTTGCGGGCTATTACGAATTTCTTAAGGGAGTTCGGAGCGGATTGGATCTAAACGCGGTGCCAAATTTGAAGCTGGGTGAGAGATAGATTGTTGAGGCATATATTTATGGCAGAGAAGAAGAAATGTGCCGCCGTTGTACTGGCGGGAGGAAGAGGGAAACGAATGCATGCAGATACTGCGAAGCAGTATCTTTTGCTTTCCGGAAAGCCAATTTTATATTATTCCCTAAAGGTCTTTGAGGATAGCTTTATTGACGAAATCGTTTTGGTGACGGGCAAAGGAGAAATTCCCTATTGTCAAAAGGAAATCGTGAGAAAGTACGGACTGTCCAAGGTGACAACATTCGTGGAGGGCGGAGCGGAACGCTGCCATTCCGTTGCGGCAGGGCTTCGTGCGCTTACGGATTGTGATTATGTATTTATCCATGACGGCGCGCGCCCATTTGTGACAACGGAAATTCTTATGCGCACTTACGAGGCCGTACAGCGTTATGGGACGGCAATTACGGCAGTGCCCGCAAAGGATACGATCAAACTGGCGGATGAAGAAGGTTTTGTCAAGGAAACGCCGCGCAGAAGCAGTGTCTGGATAATGCAGACCCCACAGGTTTTTTCTTTTCCTTCTATTAAAAAGGCATACGATATGCTGCTTGCAAGAGAAGAGGAGCTGATAGACAAGAAGATTCAGATTACAGACGATGCAATGGTCATGGAAACATGTTGCGGTTGTCCGGTCAAGCTTGTAGAGGGCAGCTATCGAAACATTAAAATCACAACACCGGAAGACCTCTCCATAGCGGAAGCATTTATGATTTTATAGTTCCTTTTCGGCGCATGATCCATTGAAAGAGTCCTTTTTTAAGTTTCCGAAATTATTTTACAAATAGTTAGAAAAAACAATTGACACCGGATATGGTTTTTGCTACAATAACATTTGCGCCGACAAAAGAAGGTGGCATGAGTTTTGTTAAGAAACGTCGAAACTCTTTCGATTTCAATGGAGAGGTATCGAAGCGGTCATAACGAGGCGGTCTTGAAAACCGTTTGCCTTCACGGGCACATGGGTTCGAATCCCATCCTCTCCGTCGGTTATCATTATATTCAGTCAGTTTGGAGAAGTACCCAAGCGGCTGAAGGGGCTCCCCTGGAAAGGGAGTAGGTCGTTAATAGCGGCGCGAGGGTTCAAATCCCTCCTTCTCCGTAGTAATACGTACCAGGTACACGAGTCGATTGTAGACTCCGTACTCTCGCACTGACGAAATGATGATAGCAAAAACAGATTACAGCAATGTAACAGTAACAGCACCTTGAAAACTAAACAGTATAACCAACCCTGAACAATTCAAGAAA
>CAZBRY010000010.1:14186-21413 GCA_964494285.1 uncultured Lachnospiraceae bacterium | reverse complement strand
AATATTTCTTTAAAGAATATGGGAATTGAAAATATGAATATGAAGACGGAGGAGGGAGCACTGAATGCGATCGACCAGATAACGGAAGCACTTTCCTATATTTCCAGTGTCCGTTCACAGCTTGGCGCCTATCAGAATCGTTTTGAATCGACGATTTCGAATTTGGATGTTTCTTCGGAAAACCTGACGAACTCCTACTCTACGATTAAGGATGTGGATATGGCCGATGAAATGGTGGAATACACGAAGCTGCAGGTGCTGACACAGGCGGGTACGACGATGCTGACGCAGGCAAATGAGCGTCCACAGCAGGCTTTACAGCTTTTACAGTAGGGAGGAAGCCATTACATGGACAAAGAGCTAATTCAGAGCTATACGCTGAGAATTTCTCAGGCGAATAAGAGTGGGATCATCGTTATTCTATATGAGCTTGCGGATATCTATATCACGGATGCGCTTGCCGCATTTGAAAAAGGGGATCAAGTATCTTTTAAAAACAATTGCGCTTATGCGGGCAGATGTATTGCTGATTTATTGGAAGCACTTGATTTTGGCTACGAGCTTGCATATCCTTTAATGAGGCTGTATCTATTTGTCAGTAAGGAAATTTCGCTTGCGGCGATCAAAAAAGATCCTGCCGGCCTCCATCATGCAAGAAGGCTTATGGGAGAGTTGAAAGAAGCCTTTGCCGAGGTTGCCGGACAGGATCAATCGGCACCTGTCATGCAGAATTCCCAGACCGTATATGCGGGTCTTACATATGGAAAGGGTCAATTAAATGAAAATCTAAGTGATGAGGGAACCCTCCGCGGTTTCCGCGTTTAGCTCAGGGGCATATTCCCTTACCTCCGGTACAAACGGAGCCATCAAATTTAAGGAGACGGCCCGGTCCAGAAGAAATTTATAACGCTTTTGGACCGCGTTTACTTCATAAATATAGCAATCAATCAAGTCAGGATCTACTACATTGTCAAAATTTGAGTAAGCACAATCCAGAGCGCATTTTGTTTTTGCGATATCGCGCATCAATTCCGCATGCAGCGTTTCTTCATAGGTTGTTTTTCTCTTGAAGGTCATATCATCCCTGCTTTCTGCTTCTTTTATAAATAGTATAGTCATATATTTCCTGTTTATACATATATTTGAATAAAAGGACTTGCCGACAGGAAAAAAATATGGATTTTAAATCTATGGGACAAGGAATGCTGCTCATCATTGTTACGGTACTGATTGTACTTGGCATTGTAATATTTAAAAAGCACATGGAATGGCTGCTGAATTTTCTGATCAGAGGTGTTTTCGGTGCAATTGCCATTTACTTTATCAATGAGGCGCTCCTCGCATTTGGATTGGAGGCCTTGGTTGGAATCAATGTCGTGAATTTGCTAATTTCCGCGGCACTTGGCCTGCCGGGTGTCGCATTACTCTATGGAATCATGCTGCTATAGGTTTGTCATGAGGATAAAAATGGCAGCAGGCTCTTATTTTTGTGTGCAAATTAATCAAATCATATTGCAATATTTATTTTTCGGGCTTTAAATTCTAAGCTTTAAATCCCTTTTAGTAACTGTTTTAAGAAATATACGAGTAAATCGATAAGAAACTGGAGACTGGATATAATACACAATTATTGGTATTTAGAAAGAAACAAAAAATTTTAAATTTGTAAACATTGCCAAAGATAAAAAATCTTTGGCTTTTGTATAGACAAACCACAAATTATTCTATATAATCCTAATTACAAATTAATTTGCACATAAGTTTTACAAATCAAGCTTGGTTCGGGCAATTACAGCCAAAATGTCATTTAAATATTTTTCTTGCAGGGAAGCGCTCACAACGAAAAACTTCTCAAGCTGCTTTAGCTTGTTTACTAGTGGCAGGCTAAAGCGCCTCCTGATATTAAGGAAGCGAAATAAAAAGGTGTTTTTATGAAGATTTTTATATTAGTAGGAATTGTTTTTGTGGCGGCAGTTATGGATTTTGTATCTAGTCGGATAAAAAACTGGCTCATTGGTGCGGGAATTTTAGTCGGTCTGTCCTTTGGGATTTTTGGAGGCGGACTGCAGGGTTTTTTGACTGGTCTGGCAGGAATCGTTGTCCCTATTATTTGTCTTGGTATATTTTTTGCTTTGCACCTGCTCGGAGCCGGCGATATCAAGCTGCTCTGTGTGATAGGAAGCTTTATTGGGCCAATCAAGATTCTATATTGTATGGGGACCGCCATTCTGCTAGGAGGTGTCATTGGTGCAATCAAGCTGCTCATTTGCAAAGGCGAAGAGGGTCGGACGACAATTCGTTTCGCAATTCCGGTTTTATTCAGTGTCCTGTTGCAGCAAGGAGGGTTTTATTGAATGAAGTCAAATCAATTAGTAATTTGTGATTCAGAAGCGGGATATGCGGAAAAGCTTGCGGAGTATCTTAGAGGAAGGGAAGTGTCCTGGCAAGAGATTAAAACCTTTACTAACGTCACACAGCTTTTAGAACAAGAGATTCAAAGCGTGATTGGGCTACTCCTGATCGAAGATCATCTGTATCAGGAGCTGCTGCCGGAAAATAAGTTGGAGCAGCTTCACGTAGATAAAATTTTATTTTTGACAAGGGATCGAATCGCATGCACAAATGCGGGGGAAAAGATTGTTTATAAATACCAGCCTGGATATAAGATTTTCAGCAGACTGTTTGAGGAGCAGAAAGAGATCTCCGCCTCCTGCGTCGCTCAGACCGGGCGATGCAAGGCAAGAATCATCGGCGTCTATTCGCCTATAAAAAGGACTTTGAAGACAGCCTTTGCAATCACACTCGGACAGCTTCTTGCCGAAAGAGAGCAAACACTTTATATCAATCTGGAGGGTTGTTCGGGTCTTACAAAACTACTTTCTCTTCGATCGGAAAAAAACCTGGCAGACCTAGTATACGAATTTTCGATAGATGGGCAGATTCCGGCATCACTTCATTCTTATACACAAACGGCAGAGGGCCTTTCTGTTCTTTCCCCGATGGAGTCGATATCTGAGTTGCAATGCATAGCAGAAGGAAGCTGGATTGCCTTGCTTTTAGGGATCGCTCAGACAGGCGCCTTTCAGACTATTATTTTGGATATAGGGGATGCCGTATGTGGAATCATGAAAATTCTGTATTTGTGCGATCGAATTTATATGCCGTGCCGCTCGGATTATGTTTCGATGGCAAAGCTTGATGCTTTTACAGCCTCTTTAGAGAAACATGCAGAAGCTGATTCTTTTCGAGAAAGAATACATCGATTGGAATTTCCCTATTTTGAGAATTTAGAGGAAGGGTTTGCAAATTTAAAATACAGCGAATTGGGCGCATATGCCAGGAAGCTGCTGTTATCGGAGGAATCATGATTGTTTATTTAGAAGAACGAAAACGAAATATAAAAAAGGAAGTCCAGGAAAGTCTTTTGGAACGACCGGATATGCCGGAGGATGAGGTAAAGCGCGTAATTGATGATTGTATTATAAGGGACAGCCGCAGTTTTTATTTGAGCCTGGAACAAAAAAAGCAGCTCCGCAGAGAACTGTTCAATGCAATTAAGAGACTGGATGTTTTGCAGGATTTTATTGAGGATGATTCGATCACCGAAATTATGGTAAACGGGGTTGACGGAATTTTTATAGAAAGAAACGGTAGACTGGAAAACAGCGGAAAATGCTTCGAGTCAAAGGAACGCCTGCAGGACATTATTCAGCAGATTGCCGCGGGAGCCAATCGCACAGTAAATATGTCTTCTCCAATCACGGACGCACGGTTGCCGGATGGGTCGCGTGCAAATGTTGTGCTGGAGCCGGCCGCAATAGATGGGCCGATTCTAACGATCAGACGTTTTCCGAATAAGCCAATGAATGCAAAAAAGCTGGTTGAGATTGGTTCCTTATCAGAGGAGTGCCTTAATTTTTTACAAAGGCTAGTGGAGGCCGGTTACAATATACTAATTAGCGGGGGAACCGGCGCTGGAAAAACAACATTTTTAAATGTCTTATCGGGCTTTATTCCTAAAGAAGAACGCGTGATTACGATAGAAGACAGTGCGGAATTAAAAATACAGGGAATCGATAATCTCGTCCGGCTTGAAGCGCGCAGAGCAAATATAGAGGGCTGCAGAGAAATCACGATTCGGGATTTGATCAGAACGGCGCTTCGTATGAGGCCGGATCGAATAGTCGTTGGCGAAGTGCGTGGTGAGGAGGCAATTGATATGTTACAAGCGCTAAATGTGGGACAGGATGGTTCCCTTTCGACTATTCATGCGAACAGTGCGCAGGATGCATTGAGCCGTTTGGAGACAATGATTATGCTTCATACGGAAATTCCTCTTACTGCTTTACGCAGACAGATTGTTTCTGGCATTGATCTGATCATCCACCTGGGAAGGATGCGGGACAAAAGCAGGCGGCTGTTGGAAATTCGGGAGCTTTGCGGATTAATCGGAAATGAAATAGAGACAAGGCTTTTGTTTGAATTTGAGGAGCAGAAAGAGGTGGATGGAAAGTTATATGGAGAAATTGTAAAGCGCAACCCTCTTGTGCATACACAGAAGCTGAAAAGGGCAGGGATTATTTATGAAGTATGATCAATACTGTTTTTCGCCGAAGGAAGGCCTTCTTTTTACGCTAGAATATATGTTTTCTGCAGGGCTGATTGCATATCTTTTTTACGATTCTGTTTACACGTTTGTTTTTTTACTTGCTGGTTTGATTCCCTTTCTAAAAAAGAAAAAATCCGAAATGATTTTAAAAAGAAAAAAAGAACTTGGAGCACAGTTTCGGGAAATGATTTCGTCAGTTGCGACGGCTCTAAATGCGGGAGTCTCTATGGAAAATGCATTTCGAGAGGCGCGAAAGGATATGCAAAGACTGTATGGAGCAGATAGCTTGATTGTGAAGGAACTCGCAGCGCTGATGCAGCACTTGTCAATTAACCGAACACTAGAAATTTTTTTATCCGAATTTGGGGAACGCTCTGGAATAGAGGATATTAGGGATTTCAGCGGTATTTTTACGGCGGCAAAAAGAAATGGCGGAAATTTTAGCCGAATTATTCAAAGAAGCGTGGAGATCATGCTTATGAAGCAGGAGACAGAACGGGAAATCGAGGTGCTGCTTAGCGGCAGGGGTTACGAGCAGAAAATCATGAGCATGATTCCGCTTTTGATCATTGGGTATTTAAGATATAGTACAGAGGGATTTTTAGATGTGCTTTACCACAATGTGGCGGGTGCTATCGGAATGAGCGTATGTCTTGTAGTCTATGTGGGTGCCTATCTGCTTGCGGAACGAATCACCGCAATAGAGGTCTGATTTGCGAAGGAGGAGGATGAAGATGCTGGTTATTTATTTATTTTTAGCAGGCAGCGGCATAACGCTCCTGTTGTACTTGCAATATAGAAATAAAAGAAAAAAAGAGCAGTTAATCGAAAGGATCTTGCCGAAGTCTCTTTTTCAAACAATGAAAAAGCTGTATCCACCATGGGAGGCCGACAAAAGGAGCAAAGAGTTTTGTGAAAAAAGATTAAAGCTGTGCTTATTCATTTTGTGTATTGGTTGTCTGATGGCATTTTTTTATGAGATGTCTCAGTTGCACACAGATGTGTTGGAGGAGGGAGGGCGAATCGAGAGAAACGCATATGGGAAAGGAGAAAAGCAGTTGTGGCTGTGGGCAACCGGAGAAGCCGATGAATGGAGAGAAAAAATAAAGCTCACGGTTGCAGAACGAAAATACACACAGGAGCAGATCAGACAATTGGCAGAAAATGCAGAAAATGATCTGGTCAGGGAAATCATGGGCGAACATAATTCACCAGACAAGGTAACAGGAAATTTAAGGCTTGTGACTTCCTTGACCGAATATCCTTTTCAGATTCAATGGAAATCAGATCATCCCCTCCTGCTTTCCAAAAGCGGAAGGTTAAATCAAGAGAAATTGAAGGAGAACCCAGAGTCAAAGGACGGTATCCTTATCGAATTGACGGCTGAGCTGACTTACGAAGAGTTTGTACAGGAGACACCTGTTTTTGTACGGGTTTATCCGCGGGAAGAGGATGCCGGAGAGCGGCTTTTAGACGGACTGAAAAGTGCCATTGCAGAGGAAGATAACAAAACGAAAACAGAGGCATACCAGGACCTTCCGAAGCAGCTTTGGGAACAAAACATTAGTTTTAGTGAGGTGCACCGGCTTGATAGTATTGGTTTTCTGCTGATCAGTTTTGTTGCCGGGGTGACAGTTTATATTGGGAAGGGTAAGGAGCTTCAAAAAAGGGTAAATGAAAGAAATGCACAAATGATCAAAGATTATCCGCAGATTGTAAATAAATATGCACTTTATTACGGAGCGGGAATGTCGACCAGAGCAGTTTGGCAGAAGCTCTGCACAGACTATCAGACAGAATTTGTAAGGACAGGAAAACGTCATTTTGCATATGAAGAAATGGTTGCTGCAAACGCTAGCATGGCGGACGGTGTTGGGGAAATTTCTGCCTATGAAAGCTTTGCGTGTCGCTGTCGACTACCAAAATACCGGTTGTTTATCAATTTAATTGAGCAGGCATTGCAAAAGGGGAAGGAAAACATGGGGGTGCTTTTAGAAAAAGAAGCACAAGATGCATTTTTAGACAGAAAAAACCGGGCGAGAATTCAAGGTGAGGAGGCGGGCACAAGGCTGCTTCTACCTATGTTTCTTATGTTGTTCGTCCTACTCTTTATTATTATGGTTCCGGCGTTTTTCAGCTTTCAAATGTAGGTATCTGGGGTCAAAGTACCGTTTGGCTCTGGCATCATAAATATGGGAACCGGAGGAAAAGAAATGAAAAGAATAATCAGAAGATTTATTAAAGAGGAGTCTGCAGTTGGTGTGGTAGAGTTAATTTTGATATTGGTCGTCTTAATTGGACTTGTCATTATATTCAGAGATCAGCTGACAACATTAATTAATGGTATTTTTGAAAGGATTGTCAGCGACAGTGCGGCTGTATAGAAAAAGGGGACCGTATGAAGAGGGGAGAAATCACAATTTTTTTGGCAATGTTGTTGTCCGGCTTCTGCGCGCTGCTTTGTGTGATTATTGAGAGTGCGCGGACACAGGCAATGCGGCTGCAAATTGAAATGCTGATGGATATGGGGTTGCACTCTTGCTTTGGCGAATACCATCAAGAGCTATTTGGGCGTTATGATTTGCTATACATAGATTCCTCATATAATAAAGCAATTG
>CAZBRY010000010.1:0-14176 GCA_964494285.1 uncultured Lachnospiraceae bacterium | reverse complement strand
GGAAGAGGTATTGACGCATCTGGAGCAGTATTTGAATGAAAATATAAGTTATGATGTTGATCAGCGGAGTATTGGCGCGCAGGGTAACGGGGAAAAGTCCGAGATCGGAGGGCAGCAGGGAAATTGGTTTAAGCTATCCGTAGATGAGGTACGGGCAAAGCAGTATCTTTTAGCAAGTGATTTTAACGGATAGGTATTGCGAAATCAGGCAACGCGTTATTTGAAAAACTATGGAAACTGCTCTCGTTGTTCCATTCTGGAGCAGGGTGCAAAGGACATTGTGCAGTATAGAAAACGAGATTTCCATGGGGAATGGGAAGTAATTCAGAACCGAATTAACGGATATGGAAAATCCTTCTGCAATCCGGCATGCGAAATCAGATGCTACGGTACAGGAGATATTTTGCAGCTTGCAATGGGAAAAGGAGTTGCCGGACTCTCCAGACTACCGTATCCGGACGTTCCTTCTAAAAGGATCCTGAAAAAGGGAAATATGCCGTACATGCAGCAGGAGATTGAGGATACAGAAATATTGTTTGACGAATACCTGCTGCAACAATGTGCCGAATACACGGATGAATATCAAGACCGAGTCCTGTACTGTGAATTAGAATATATCTTGTATGGAAATCCGAGTGACAGAGAGAATTTGGAGCAGACAGTACAGAAGCTGATGGAAATTAGAAATAGTGAAAATTTAAATTGCCTGCTGTCTGAAGAAGGAAAATGCGAGGAGGCTCAAGAAGTTGCTGATCGGCTTGTCGGAGCATTTGAACTTGCGGGTCTTACGGAAGCGGTTCGGGATTCTATCATCTATGCCTGGGCTTACGCGGAATCTGCAATCGAAGTTGGTCAATTGCTGTCAGGCGGTAAGGTTGTAATAAAAAAGCAGGAGAGGGACTGGATTCTTCCGCTGGAAGAGCTCTTAGAATTTCCTAAATATATGGGAAATCAGGGCGGAAACGGCTTCACTTACGAGGAATATCTTGGATTTTTTTTACGCCAAGCTGATGCGGACCAAAAGATAGCACGGTGCATGGATATTATGGAAATAAATATTCGGCAGTCAAAAAGTCAATGGTTTCGGATTGATGGGTGTGTTGAATACCTGGATGCGGAGGTTTTTTTCGAAAGCAGGTATGGATATTATTATCAGATCAGACGTGAATTTGGATATGAAGTGCACAAAGCAGATTAAAAATAAAACAGGAGTGATAGATAATGATACCCTCTTTTTGGAAAAACAAAAAAATATCTCTCCGGATATGCAGACACCGCTTTTTTAACGAGCGGATCAACAGAAAGAGGGTGTTATTATCTACCGCAGCAGAGTCTGTGGGCAGCTTGACAATTGAAGCGGCGCTTGTGTTGCCTCTATTTCTGTTTTCTATGCTTGCCCTGTTATCGTTGCTAAGTCTGCTGTTATTTTCTGTCCGTATGCAGGAGACTCTGCACCAGCAGACGAAATACTTGGCTCAACAAGCGTACGAAAAATGGGAAACCGATGACATCGCAGTGCAGGAGGCGATTGTGAAGGATCTTGAGGAGCTTCGGATGAAAACACCACCGATCAAGGATGGTATGGCGGGGCTCAATTTTGCAGAAACGGACTTATCAGACAGAGAGTTTGTTAAGCTTGCCGTCAGCTACGAGGCCCGGCTTCCCTATGATCTGTTTCATTTATTCGGTTACCGGTTTTATCAGGGCGGCCTTATGCATACATGGATTGGCTATGAAAAGGGAATTGACGGCAGAAAGCAAATCCATGCGGAGGAGTATGTTTATATTACAAAAGACAGCGAGGTTTATCATAGAGATCGGGAATGCAGCCATATTCGATTAAGCATTCGAGAGGCGTCGGCGGAAGAAATAGATGGGCTGCGTAATTCTTCCGGAGGAAAGTATTATAGCTGCGAAATTTGTCACAGCAGCATTGGGGAAGTTCCGTTATATATTACGGAGGACGGTGACAAATACCATAACAGTCTTTCTTGCAGCGGTCTGAAACGGACCGTAACGGCAATTCCAATATCAGAGGTCGGAAGTCGAAGACCCTGCTCTCGGTGCGGACGGTAGATTAATAATATATTTGTAAAGGAGACAGGGTGAAAGTATTGGTATTTTTATTGCTTGGAATATGCTGTTATACGGATCTGAAAAAGAGAGTTGTTTCAATGAAGATATTGTTAATATTTTTGTTAATCTCCCTTTTGTGGATGATTGTTTTTCGTCAATTTTCCGTAGGAAGCATGATTAAGAGTCCACTGCTAGGAATTGTGCTGCTAATTTGCAGTAAACTGCTGAAAGGTGCGGTCGGAGAGGGAGACGCCTATCTTACCATGCTGACAGGAGTAATGCTCGGAGGAGAAAACAACCTGCGGCTGCTGTTGGTTGCCTTATTGTTGTCAGCACTTTGTGCGCTCTTTCTTGTCCTCGTTAAGAAAAAAGAAAAGACAGTGACCTTTCCGTTTGTACCATTTCTATTTTTATCATATGTTCTTACTTTTATTATGATACCCTTTGCCGGATGGAAATTTTGGCTATAATCTGGCGAGTGTTAAAGATAAAGCAAGGGTCAAAGACATGTATTCGAGGAGGCAGGATGAAAAAGGAATTGAACAAAATGATAACGTGTGTGCTAAGCGAACGAAAGGCAAGCTTTACGGTGGAATTAGCGCTTTTGATGCCGCTTATCATCGGAGTGCTTTTATTTGTCATCTTTTTGGCATATTATATGCATGACAGATGCATCATTGAAAAAGCCTGTTATGCTGCGTCATTGCGGGGCAGTCAGGAGAGTGATCCGGACCGCATAAAAATCACCGCTCAGGAAGCACTTTATGAGGTGCTTCCTGAGCGACTTTTGGGGCACTGGGAGCTGGAACACCAGATCGAGGTGACAGGACAGGAAGTTTGCGTTTCGGGAAGTGGAAATATGAAAATTAGGGAAGGCTTGCTTGTACTCTTGCTGGGAAGGCAGCCATTTGCGTTTTCTACGAAATGCAGTGCGAAGCAAATTGAGGAGCCTGTTTTTATCCGATCACAAAGAAAGCAGGGAAGAGGATATTGTTTGGAGTAACATATGAACGAAAACTAAACGGAAACTATTTGGTACTGGAAGAGGAGCATCCGACGATTGAGAAAAACGAATTTGAAATTCGGATGCTACGAGAAAATAACATCCCGGGCTTTCTGCGGTGCACGGTCAGATGCATCGACGGAAGAGAGCAATTTGCCTACGACATTACATCCAGACAGAGCCTAAAAAGACTTTATGAGGAACAGGATATTGGCTATTCTGATATGAAAAGTATTCTTTTGGGAATGATGAAAGGCTTTGAGGCAGTTTCTGAATATTTTTTAAATGAAAAAAACTTGGTTCTTTTGCCTGAGTATATTTATGCTGACATTGAAACAAAACAGGCCTTTCTTTGTTTTTATCCGTTTTATCATGTGAATATTCACCAGTCCTTTCAGGGTTTTGCAGAATATCTTTTGCAAAAAACGGATCATATGGACGAAAAGGCGGTTGTCCTCGCGTATGCCTTTTATAAACAGATTACGAACGAGGACTATAATTTGTATCATTTGTTTGAAAAAGAGCTGGCACAAGTACCCTCCAGGGATAATGTTCCTGATTATGGATCGGATAAGCAGGAGATACTGGCGTATGAAATATTGGAAAATGCAGCGGTAAGCGAAACAGTAAAGTGTGAAGCGGCGGCAGACAGCAAGGCGGAAAAAATAATTTTTACGATAAGTGCAGCATTGCTGTTGTTACTGATCGGCTTTGTGTTATATTTGCAAATCTATGAGCCAATACAAATTATGGAACTTTTACCCTATGAAATGTTGACGATTTTAGTTGCGGCAACAGGCGCGATCACACTTTTTTTTGCAGTGTCTATTTTGGGAAGGAAAAGGAAAATAAGGAATGAGACGGAAGGGGAGGAGCATAGAAGGATGCAGGCAGAGCATAAAATTGACGAAAAACAGGAGAAAGCACTAGCGGAGAGAAGCTATTGCGGAGAGACAACGGATTTTGGAAAGGATGCGGAGCCGGTGCATCGCCTTGTGCGTTTTACAAAAGAAGGAGTTAAGGAATTCAGATTGTACAAAACGCCATTTATTATAGGAAAGAAAAAAGCTTTGGCAGATGGCTTACTTACAAGTTCAGCTGTTAGTAGAATGCATGCCAAAATTTATCGCGAAGGGGATAAGTATTATTTAATGGATTTGAATTCGACAAATGGAACGAGTAAAAATGGGATTCGTTTGAATGCAAATGAAAGCACCGTACTTTCCTATAATGATGAGGTTGTTTTTGGAGGAGAACTGTTTTATTTTCGTTGACACTTTTTTACGGAAATGATACCCTTTTAGAAAGGAGTATAAATTGGTGAAAGAGCGTCTGGAATACTTGTTAATGAAAAGTGCATATGGGAAAATACCCTCTAATGTTTCTGAGATTACATTATATGCCAGCTATATGAGAGGAAGCGTTCAAGCGGTTCAGGTGATGGATTATCGGGGAACAGAGCTGCTTACAAAGGAGCAGTATACTCTGGTAAATGGCCGGGCAAAGGAATTCTTTCATAACGGGGGTTATGAGACAGTTCATCTGCTGACGGTCATTTTGACAGACACAGTGCAGGAGGCGAAGAAATTCGTGTTGGACGACAAGTTCTGCTGGATTGTAGATGCGACTGCCAACAGGCTTGTCATATTTGAGAACCAACCGACTGATTTTTATGGACTTCGAAGCATAATTGAAAACGCATGTGTGTCGGCAGGCAAAGACATCGGTAATGACGGATATTCGCAGGAAACGCAGGCAACACATCAACCGCTGCGATCAAATTCTGTATTAAGCAGAAAAGGTATATTTGAAAGAAATTATGCACCGATCAATATCTCTTTAATTATTATTAATTGTATTGTTTTTGTTTATCTTTCTATTATTGGTTCGACGCTCGATCTGGAGTTTATGCTTAAATATGGGGCAATGTATGTGCCATATGTGATGGATCATAATGAATATTACCGGTTTTTTTCCTGTATGTTTCTACACTTTGGCATTCAGCACCTCGGGGGAAATATGTTTGTTCTTTTTTTTCTAGGGGACAATGTGGAGCGAGCTGTGGGAAAAGTAAAATATTTGATTATTTATATTGGTAGCGGTTTGCTTGGCAGCGTCGGCTCGTTTGCATTTGCTTATTTAATTAACCGGAACATTGTGTCGGCTGGTGCTTCAGGCGCTATTTTCGGTATTATCGGGGCACTTTTATGGGTTGTCATATGTAATAAAGGACGTCTGGAGGATATGACGACCTTTAAAGTCTGTCTGTTAATTTTTTATGCTCTATATTCCGGAGCGACGAGTCCGAATATTGATTATGCTGCACATATTGTCGGTTTGCTGGGCGGGTTTTTGTTGGCGGTCATTTTGTACGAGAGGAAGGGGATATATGAAGATTAATATTTACTATGGAGGCAGGGGGATTTTAGATGATCCGACACTGTATGTCATTAATAAGATGCAGGGTGTGCTGACAGAGCTGAATGTAAAGGTGGAGAGATTTAATTTATATGAAATGAAAAACACAATTACTACGCTTCCGGCTACGATTAACGATGCGGATGGGATTGTTCTTGCCGCGACGGTAGAGTGGTTTGGCATCGGTGGCTACTTGTTGCAATTTTTGGATGCCTGTTGGCTGTATGGAAATAAAGAGAAAATAGCCTCTACTTATATGAGTCCCATTGTCATGTCGACAACCTCCGGTGAGAGGGAGGCCAAAACAAGCCTTGCGGTCGCATGGGAAATCCTTGGGGGTCTTCCCTGTAGCGGTCTGTGCGGCTATGTAAATGATATGATGTCTTTTGAGATGAATAAGGATTTCCAGAATATTATCGAGAAAAAGGCGGAAAACCTATACCGCACAATTTCACAGAAGATGACAAGCCTGCCGGCGAGCAATCAAGCAGTCAAGCAGATTGTTGAGGTGACAAGCAATATTACATTGACACCTCAGGAGACGGAGCAGCTTTCCAAATATGTGGCGGACGAAGCATATGTGCAGCAGCAGAAGGAAGATATTCAGGAATTGGCCAGCTATTTCAAGGATATGCTGGATCACAAAAATGTGGATGAAAACACAGTATTTGTGACGGACTTTGCGAAAAATTTTGCGCCGCATGGGACGGTAAATGCAAGCTACAAATTCTTGATCAAGGAACGCAAAAAACCGCTGGTGATAGATATTAAGGAAAGCGTGCTCAATTGTTTCTATGGAAATTACGAAAATCCGGACGTCTTATGTAAACTTGATTCTGAAGTCATGAGCCATATCATTTCGGGCAGAATGAGCTTTCAACGTGCATTTATGTCCGGAGAAATGCAAGTGAAGGGTGATTTTCGGATTCTGCGCCTGCTGGATCAGGTGTTTGAATTTGGTTCTGAAGAATAACTGTAGCTGATGAGCAGGGATTTCAACGTTTCCAAATCCTCCATAGTCTCGCTCCAGTATTTATAATTCAGTACCTCCGGGTGCTGAAGCTGGATTACATACAATGATCCATATATTACAGAAAGCGGATTGATGATGTCGTGCATTGCACGTTTGTATGTGTTTTGTTCATATGAACTAAGCATAGAATTCCTCCTTTTGAATGGTGGTTTCATTTGTTATATCTAACAAAGTTATTTTTGTATGGCTACATTTTAGCAAAATTGAAATAAAAAAAAAAGAAAATTTTGTCGAGGGAGATCTTAAAAAATGATAAAGAATGACTGTATTTTTTGTAAAATTTCAAACGGAGAAGTTCCATCTAACACCATTTATGAAGATGAAGATTTTAGAGTAATTCTAGATGTTTCACCGGCAACAAAAGGTCATGCCCTGCTGCTTCCAAAGGCTCATTATGCAGATATTTATGAGCTGGATGAGGAATTGGCGGGAAAGGCGATGAGACTTGCAAAGAGGCTTGCCACGCAAATGAAAGAGAAACTTGGCTGTGATGGTTTTAATTTCATACAAAATAACGGGGAAACGGCAGGGCAGACTGTTTTCCATTTCCACATGCACCTGATTCCAAGATATCAGGACGACGACCAGAAAATTGGATGGAACCCGACTTCTCTATCGCCGGAGGAACTGAAAATGATTCAAAATAAAATAATTGGTTAAGAGCAATTCTTAACCAATAGCCGTTTCCTTTATCAGTTGGACGATGGTTGAGATGGCGTCTTTCTGCGGGCTGTTTTCCATGTTAGCAATAAAGTCCGCTCTTTTTTTATAGAGCGTTTGAATCGTATCTAAAAGCGACGCATCAGTCAGATTCTCTTCCTGCAATACAAGAGAGATGCCTTGCTTTTCAAAGGAACGGGCATTTAGAAGCTGATCACCTCGGCTGTTCCCCGAGGGAAGGGGAATCAAGAGGTTCGGCTTTTTTAGCGCAACAAGTTCACAGATCGCATTTGCGCCGGCCCTTGAAATGACGAGATCGGCAAGTGCGAGCAAATCCTTTAATTCTTCCTTAATGTAATCAAATTGCCGATAACCGTCCAAATGGTCAAATTCCGGATTGGTTTTTCCTTTCCCACAGAGATGGACAACCTGAAAATCCTTAAGCAGCGCGGGAAGGATTGCACGAACAGACTGATTGACTGCTGCGGCACCCAGGCTGCCGCCCATGACAAGCACGACGGGTCTATTAGCGGTAAAACCACAAAAATCGAGAGCTTTTATTTTGTTTCCTTCTAGAAGCTCTTTTCTGATCGGGGAACCGGATAAAAGTGCTTTCCCGGCAGGGAGATACGGCATCGTTTCGGGGAAATTGCAGCATATTTTTGTGGCAGACGACAGGCAAAGCTTATTTGCAAGCCCCGGAGTCATATCGGATTCGTGGAGAATGGATGGAATTTTATTCCTCTTTGCCGCGATGACAACAGGAACCGAAACAAAGCCGCCCTTAGAAAAGACGATGGATGGCTTTAGCTCTTTCATTAATTTATTGGCTTCCGAAAATCCTTTTAGCACACGGAATGGATCCGTAAAGTTTTTTATATCAAAATATCTGCGGAGCTTTCCGGAGGAAATACCGTGGTAGGGAATTCCGTAGTCGCCAATCAAGGATTTTTCTATTCCTTCGTAAGAACCAATGTAATGGATTTCAAACCCGTTTTCTATTAATGACGGTAACAGGGCGATGTTCGGTGTGACATGTCCGGCTGTGCCGCCGCCCGTAAGTACAATTTTTTTCATGGGTCCGCTTCTCCTTTTTTGTTCCCAAGTATAACATATTTTAAAAATAAATGGAATAGTCTCCGCTATTTCGATAATTTTCGCGCGTGCGCGGCGTTATACTGGCAGGTATCAGGATTAGTCTGTCATAAGGCAGAGTATGTAAATAAGGGATAATCAACAGGAGGGATAAGCAATGGGAACAATAGTTGGGACAGTTTCAAGCAATCAAGGGTACCTCTTCGGAGTGCTGCTACTTTTTTGTCAGGCATTTATTATGATCTATTTTATGCACGAAATGAGAAGAAAAGAAAGACTACTATATAAATATGTTGATAAGAAGCTGTCAACACACGGAATGGCGATTTCCAATGCAATTGAGGCAAATCAGGCGCCGCGGACGGCCCTCTTGTCGGAAGAGGAGCTTCACATGCTATTGACCCCGCTTGATGAGGAGAAATGTGTGGATAAAATTGAGATGGAAGAGGAAGAGAAACTGATCGAAGAACTTCTTAGTGAAATTTTATCTTGCTAAACACTATGCCTTTTGCTAAACTAAATGGGTATGAATTATGCAAAGGAGCGGATAAGATGAGTAATAAAATAACTTATGATTATAGCAAGGCCTCTCCCTTTATCAGCGGACAGGAAATTGACTTAATGAGGAAGCTTGTAGAGGATGCGAAGGAATTGCTTGTGTCAAAGACAGGTGCCGGAAATGATTTTTTAGGCTGGATTGATCTTCCCGTAGCGTATGATCAGGAAGAGTTTGCGAGAATTTTGAAGGCGGCAGAGAAAATCAAAAGTGATTCGGAGGTTCTCCTTGTCATCGGTATCGGAGGTTCCTATCTTGGGGCAAGGGCGGCTATTGAGTTTTTAAGGCACAGTTTTTATAATACGGTGACTAAGGAAATCAGAAAGACACCGGAAATTTACTTTGTAGGAAACAGTATCAGCAGCACTTATATTAGGCACTTGATGGATGTAATCGGAGACAGGGATTTTTCCGTTAACATGATTTCCAAATCCGGTACGACAACAGAGCCCGCAATTGCATTCCGTGTGTTTAAAGAAATGCTGGAAGAGAAATATGGCAAGGCTGAAGCGGCAAAAAGAATTTATGCGACAACGGACAAGTCTAGAGGTTCTCTGAAAAATCTCGCGACAGAGGAAGGTTATGAGAGCTTTGTTGTACCGGACGATGTCGGCGGACGATTTTCCGTTTTGACGGCAGTTGGTTTGCTGCCGATCGCAGTCAGTGGTGCGGACATCAATAAGTTGATGGAAGGCGCACGGGCGGGTCGCGAGCAGGCCTTAAAGGCAGAATTTGCGAGCAACGATGCGCTTCAGTATGCGGCTGTGAGAAATATCCTTTTGAGAAAAGGGAAGCAGATTGAAATCATGGCGAATTATGAGCCGAGCGTCCATTACATTTCAGAGTGGTGGAAGCAGCTTTATGGAGAGAGCGAAGGAAAGGATCAGAAGGGTATTTTTCCCGCAGCGGTTGATCTGACAACGGATCTTCACTCCATGGGTCAGTTTATTCAAGACGGTTCCAGAAACCTGTTTGAGACCGTGCTTACGATTGAAACCTCCGGAGAAGAAATTATAATCGGAAAAGAGCCGGTTGATCTCGACGGATTAAATTATCTGGCAGATCAAACAGTGGATTTTGTGAATAAGAGTGCGATGAACGGGACGATTCTTGCGCATACCGACGGCGGTGTACCCAATACGGTTATTTGTATTCCAGAGGCCAATGAATATCATCTGGGTCAACTGTTTTACTTTTTTGAATTTGCATGTGGTGTGAGCGGTTATGTGCTTGGAGTGAATCCATTTAATCAGCCGGGTGTAGAGAGCTACAAGAAGAACATGTTTGCGCTGCTTGGTAAGCCGGGCTATGAAGAGGCAAGGGAGCAATTATTAAAGAGGCTTTAAATTTAAAAACGGACAAGTCTGCGATTGATCAGCGACTTGTCCGTTTTACTGAATTATACCTTAAATCGGTATCCGACACCCCAAATCGTTTCAATGTACTGAGGCTTTGCGGTATCAAATTCTATTTTTTCTCGGATCTTTTTAATGTGCACAGTGACGGTTGCGATATCGCCGATCGAATCCATATCCCAGATTTTACGGAACAACTCCTCTTTTGTGAATACATGGTTCGGGTTTTGTGCCATAAAGGTAAGTAAATCAAATTCCTTGGTTGTAAATGCCTTTTCTTCGCCGTCTATATAGACACGGCGTGCAGTCTTGTCTATTTTCAGACCGCGGATTTCAATGATTTCGTTGACGTTCACATTGCTGCCAATCAGGCGCTCATATCTGGCAAGGTGTGCCTTTACGCGAGCCACCAGCTCACTGGGGCTAAAGGGTTTTGTCATGTAATCATCGGCACCCAGTCCAAGCCCTCGAATTTTGTCGATGTCATCTTTTTTGGCAGAAACCATAATAATGGGGGTATTCTTTGTCTTCCTGATCTGTTTACAGATCTCAAAGCCATCGACTTTTGGAAGCATCAGGTCAAGGATAAATAAGTCGAACTCCCCTGACATCGCTTTTGCAAGCCCGGAATCACCGCTGTTTTCAATCTCTACTTCAAAACCCGAAAGCTCCAGATAATCTTTTTCAAGCTCTGCAATCGCTTCCTCATCCTCAACAATAAGTATCTTACTCATTTTCCAGTACCTCCTGATATTTTCTTAGAACAAAGTGAATGGTCATTCCAACACCTTCTTTGCTTGTTGCCCATATATAACCGCCGTGATCCTCAATAATCTTCTTCACGATGGAAAGTCCGATGCCGCTTCCGCCCTGCGAGGAATTGCGGGAGGCATCTGTCCTAAAGAACCGATCAAAAATATTAAGCAAATCCTTTTGTGCAATTCCTTTTCCGTTGTCTTCGATTTCGACCTGAATCGAATCGCTGTTGTCGTTGATGCGAATCTCGATGCTGCCGTCGGGTTTATCCATATACTTCACCGAATTTCCAATTATATTTCCGACCACACGCCTAAGCTGTTCGGGATCCGCTATAATTCGGGTGGATCGATCCACATAATTACTATAGTTGAGCGTAATATTTTTAGATTCGAGATCCAGACCGATTTCTTCAATACAATCATTAAAATAATCGTTGACGTTGATTCGATGGAAATTGTAGGGAATGCGGTTCGTATCGATCTTTGAATAAAGCGTCAGCTCATTGATCAGCCTGTCCATTTCATTTGCCTTGTTATAAATTGTCTTGATATATCGATCCATTTTTTCGGGTGTATCGGCGACTCCGTCCATGATACCCTCAACGTAACCTTTGATGGCGGTAATGGGCGTTTTTAAATCATGGGAAATATTACTAATTAATTCCCTGTTTTCTGTATCGTAGCGCACCTTTGTCTCGGTGGAATCCTTCAGGCGCTTTCTCATTTCATCAAAATTGTTACAGAGCAGGCAAAATTCATCTTTGCTCTCCGTTGCAATGGAAAAATCAAGATTTCCTTCAGAAATATTCTGCATTGCCTCGCTGAGCTTCCTAACAGGCTTTACGACACTTTTGTAAGTCTCCCGCGTTGTAAAAATGCTCGTAATAATCAGGATCAGGGTCACCGAGATAATCAGGTTAACAATAAAGGAAATCGGCGTCAGCGTAGAAAGCTTTGTAACGATGTAGGCAATTCCTGTAGAGTCATCGGAAAAAGAAATATTTATCTTTTTAACGAGGCGCTGCTCCTCGCCGAAATAGTAATCCCTCGTGTTGTTTTCTCTGTCTCCGGCGCTAAAACCTGGCAGCTTTGCCAGAAGCGCTTGACTGTCTTCTTCATTACCAATATAATAAAAACAATCCTCCTTTTGTATAATCAGATATGAGGATTTGGAAGAAAGCTTTTCGTTGAACTCCGAGAGGAACTCAGTATCTTGAAACCGATCGGGGTCTGTATCGGCGAGCTGCTGCAGCGTATTGTAGGAGCTTCGCGTCAGTTTGCTGAAGGCCTGTACGGAATTCGTGAGTACTTCATAATTATATTCTGTTTCAATTCCGTAATTTTTATAAATAAATTCGAACTGATAGAGGCTTAAAACGATAAAAGCACACGCAGTCAAAACCAAAGGCAGAATTACGGTTATAAACGCAGTAAGCGTCAGGCGAGTTTTTAATTTCATAAATGATTCCTCGTGATTCATGGCAAGTCAGCCGAAGCAAAGATGAATGCGGCGGATCAGACATATTAAGTATAGCATATTTATGGGAATCCGTACCTATAATTAGTCTAAACAATTATAAAAAAACTATTAAATGATAATAATCTATTGACATATAGATAGAAACTACTATAATAAAATGGTAACAGTTACTGATATCGAGGAGGTGAACTATGAATCTAAAATACAGCAGACAGAGGGAAGCGATCAAAGAGTTTCTTATGACAAGAAAGGATCATCCGACAGCAGATATTGTGTATATGAGTGTCAGAGAAGAATTCCCCAATATCAGTCTGGGTACTGTATATCGGAATCTCACATTACTTTCCGATCTTGGTGAGATCATGAAGCTGAATCTTGGGGATGGCGCAGATCATTTTGATGGAAATCCGAATCCGCATTATCACTTTGTTTGTACGAACTGCCGCTGTGTCATTGACTTAGATATGGAGGACATTGACAGCATCAATGAGAATGCAGGAATGAACTTCTCGGGTCGTGTAGACGGGCATGTTGTTCATTTTTATGGGTTGTGTGAGGAGTGTATCAAGAAATCTTAGGCTCGTGATAAAAAAGAAAAAGAAAAGGAGAATGCGTTATGAAATTTGTATGTCAGGTATGTGGTTATGTTCATGAAGGGGATGCGCCTCCGGAGTATTGTCCGCAGTGTAAGGCGCCGGCATCTAAGTTTACGGCTCAGTCAGGCGAAATGCAGTGGGCGGCGGAGCATGTGGTAGGCGTTGCGCAGGGAGTCAGCGAGGATATTATCAACGATCTTAGAATGAACTTCACGGGTGAATGCACAGAAGTAGGAATGTATCTTGCAATGGCAAGAGTTGCTCATAGAGAAGGATACCCAGAAATTGGCCTATATTGGGAAAAGGCGGCCTATGAAGAGGCGGAGCATGCTGCAAAATTTGCTGAGTTGTTAGGTGAGGTCGTAACCGACAGCACGAAAAAGAACCTTGAAATGAGAGTAGAGGCGGAAAACGGAGCGACTGCAGGAAAGTTTGATCTTGCAAAGCGTGCTAAGGAGCAGAATCTTGATGCGATTCATGATACCGTTCATGAAATGGCACGCGACGAAGCCCGCCATGGAAAAGCATTTAAGGGTCTGCTTGAAAGATATTTTGGGTAATTAGGCATAGGCAGAATAGAAAATAAATTTGGAGGAAAAGAAATGTCAAAATATGCAGGAACAAAAACAGAGCAAAATTTGAAGGAAGCATTTTCGGGAGAATCTCAGGCGAGGAATAAATACACCTATTATGCTTCCGCTGCGAAAAAAGCCGGTTATGAGCAGCTCGCAGCGCTGTATTTAGAGACAGCAGATCAGGAAAAAGAGCATGCGAAGATGTGGTTTAAGGAATTCCATGGTATCGGTGATCAGGAGGAAAATCTTGTTGATGCGGCAGCAGGCGAAAATGAAGAATGGACAAGTATGTATGCGCGCATGGCAAGGGAAGCCAGAGAAGAGGGCTTCATGGAGCTTGCAGTAAAGTTTGACGGTGTGGCAAAGGTAGAGGCCACACATGAAAAGAGATATTTAAAGCTTCTTGAGAGTATGAGAAACGACAAGACTTTTAAGGGTGATGCGCCTCTTGGCTGGAAGTGCCGGAACTGTGGTTATGTGCACGACGGCATTGACGCACCGGAAGTATGTCCGGTATGTGCGCATCCGAAGGCATATTTTGAGCGTAAGGCAGAAAACTATTAAATGGAAA
>CAZBRY010000009.1:19885-22362 GCA_964494285.1 uncultured Lachnospiraceae bacterium | reverse complement strand
TGCGACGGACATTGCAATTCTCGTTGTTGCCGCAGATGACGGTGTGATGCCACAGACGATCGAAGCAATTAATCACGCCAAAGCGGCCGGCATTGAAATTATTGTAGCAGTGAATAAAATTGATAAGCCAAGTGCCAACATCGATCGCGTCAAGCAAGAGTTATCCGAGTATGAGCTGGTGCCGGAGGATTGGGGCGGCAGCACGGTATTTGCACCTGTTTCTGCAAAGTCCGGCGAAGGCATTGAGCAGCTTTTGGAAATGATCCTTTTGACTGCGGAAATATTGGAGCTGAAGGCAGATGCGAAGAGAAGGGCAAGAGGACTTGTCATAGAAGCACAGCTCGATAAGGGCAGAGGACCGGTTGCGACCGTTCTTGTGCAGAAGGGCACGCTTAATGTCGGCGACTTTATCGCTGCGGGAGCATGCTACGGCAAGGTTCGTGCAATGATTGATGATAAAGGGAAGCGATTGAAGGAGGCGACACCTTCGACACCGGTGGAGATACTGGGACTTAACGATGTACCAAACGCCGGCGAGATTTTTGTCTCTCCGGAAAGCGATAAAGAAGCAAGAAACTTTGCCGCTACTTTTATTTCGCAGAACAAGGTAAAACTACTTGACGATACAAAAGCAAAAATGTCCCTGGATGATCTGTTCACGCAGATTCAGGCCGGCAATTTGAAAGAATTGAACTTGATCATCAAGGCGGATGTTCAGGGTTCTGTTGAAGCTGTCAAGGAAAGCCTGTTAAAGCTGACCAATGAGGAGGTCGTCGTCAAGGTGATTCATGGTGGCGTCGGCGCAATTAACGAGTCCGATGTGATTTTAGCTTCGGCTTCCAATGCAATTATTATTGGATTTAACGTCAGACCGGATGTGACTGCAAAGACAACGGCAGAGACAGAGGGTGTTGACGTGCGGCTTTACAGCGTCATCTATAAAGCGATTGAGGATGTTGAGGCTGCCATGAAGGGGATGCTTGATCCTGTATATGAAGAAAAAGTGATTGGCCACGCGGAAATCAGGCAAATATTCAAGGCTTCCGGCATTGGAAATATTGCAGGCTCTTATGTGCTTGACGGCGCATTCCAGAGAAATTGTTCTGTTCGCATTTCCCGTGAGGGTAAGCAGATTTTTGAAGGCAAGCTAGCTTCCTTAAAGCGATTTAAAGATGATGTCAAGGAAGTTAAGGCAGGCTTTGAATGTGGTCTTGTATTTGAAGAATTCCACGATTTTGCAGAATTAGATGTCGTAGAGGCTTATATTATGGTAGAGGTGCCAAGATCATGAGAAAAAACAGCATTAAAAATACGAGGATCAACGCGGAGGTACAGCGCGAGCTTTCTAATATTATCCGTGCAGAAATCAAAGATCCTCGTATCGCGCCGATGACTTGTGTGACATCGGTGGAAGTAGCGCCGGATTTAAAAACCTGCAAGGTCTGGATCAGTGTGTTGGGAGATGAAGAAAAGCGCTTAGAGACGATTGCAGGGTTAAGAAGCGCCGAAGGCTATATCCGTCGCCAGCTTGCTTCGTCTCTAAATTTGCGCAACACACCGCAGATCACTTTTATTGCAGACACGTCGATTGAATATGGTATCAGTATGTCGAAACTGATCGATGAGGTGAACAGAGAAGAGTAGTGGGCTTTAAAGGGAGGATGGGTGAGAACATGATAGAACTGTTAAAAGAGATTGGTGATGCGAAAACAATCGGGATCGCAGGACATGTGCGCCCTGACGGCGATTGTGTCGGCTCGTGCTTAGGCTTGTACGGGTATCTGAAAAATGCATGTCCTTCTGCGAAAACCACTGTATTTTTAGAGCAACCGGCGGAGATTTTCTCGTTTTTAAAGGGCTATGAGGAAATCCATACGGAATTTACCGCCCGGGATGCGGCAGATGTGTTTATTGCATTGGATTCCGGCGATTTAGAGCGGCTCGGTGAGGCAAAAGGCTATTTTCTTGCTGCCAAAAAAACCATCTGCATTGATCATCATGTCAGCAACCGAAGCTTTGGCGATGTGATGGTGTTGGATCCGGAAGCAAGCTCGACATGTGAGATATTGTTCCGGCTTTTTGATAAACAGTATATGGACGTTAATATTGCGAAGGCATTGTATACAGGAATTGTACATGACACAGGTGTGTTTCAGTATACGAATATGAAAAAAGAATCTTTTGCGGCAATCGGCGAACTTATTGAGTATGGGTTTGATACATCTCAAATTATTGATGAAACATTCTACCAAAAAACGTATGTACAGAATCAGATCCTCGGCCGGGCGCTGTTGGAAAGTATTCTTTTTATGGATGGAAAGTGCATTGCGAGTGTCGTAGATATGAAGATGATGAAGTTTTATCAGGTGTCTTCCAAGGACTTAGACGGCATTATTAATCAGCTTCGGGTCACAAAGGGCGTGGAATGTGCCATATTTCTCTATGAGACACGCTCTTTAGAGTATAAGGTCAGCATG
>CAZBRY010000009.1:14755-19875 GCA_964494285.1 uncultured Lachnospiraceae bacterium | reverse complement strand
CGTTCCAATGGAATTATTAATGTGGCAAAGATTGCTTCCTATTTTGGTGGTGGTGGTCATGTGCGTGCGGCAGGCTGTACGATGAATGGCAAGTATCATGACGTGCTGAATAATCTGTCCTTGCACATTGAGCAGCAATTAAAAGAGGCAGGGGTTTCATGAACGGAATCTTAAACATTTATAAGGAACAGGGTTTTACCTCCCATGATGTGGTTGCAAAGCTGCGGGGCATTTGCCGGCAGAGAAAGATCGGTCACACAGGGACGCTTGATCCACAGGCTGAGGGCGTATTGCCGGTATGTCTCGGTAACGCGACGAAGCTCTGCGATTTACTGACCGACAAGAGCAAGATATATGAAGCCGTGCTTTTACTTGGGAAGACAACAGATACGCAGGACGCGTTCGGAACGGTACTTACAGAAAAGAAGGTTTTGGTGACGGAAGCTGCTGTGAGGGAGACCATTCAAAGCTTTATTGGAGAATATGATCAGATACCGCCGATGTATTCGGCACTGAAGGTAAACGGAAAAAAGCTGTACGAGCTTGCGCGTCAGGGGATAGAAATCGAACGGAAGGCAAGACGTGTGTCAATTGCGGAGATTACGATTTTGGAAATGTGTCTTCCGCGTGTAAAGATGCGTGTTTCCTGCTCAAAAGGGACTTATATTCGTACCCTGTGCCATGATATTGGACAGCTGCTTCATACGGGCGGTATTATGGAATCCCTTTTGCGTACGCGTGTCGGCATATTTACACTGGAGAACAGCCTACGGCTGAGCGAGATTGAGACGTTGGTGGCACAAGGAAATTTAGAAAGGGCGCTCATGAAAACGGATATGGTTTTTGAGGAGTATGAGCGTGTTTTCACAAAACCGGAAACAGATCGCTTATTGTATAACGGAAATATTTTTTTGGAGTCAGGCGCTTCTTATATTCCGAGGGAACGGGAATTTGTACGTGTCTATGATTCCAAAGGCGTATTTGCCGGTGTATATGAATATGAAAAAAGCAGAGGCTGTTTCAAACCATATAAAATGTTTCTGGAAGTGTAAGTTGCTTTGAAAAGAGGGAAAACGATGAGGATAATCAGCGGTGCATCGGATTTTCGGATCGAAGAGAGTACCGTAGTTGCGATCGGGAAATTTGACGGAATCCACAAGGGGCATGGTGAAATCATCAAAAGGATGCTGGAATATAAAAGCAGGGGATTCAAAATGGTGGTATTCACATTTGATATTCCGCCTGCTTCTGTTTTTTATGGGAAAAATCAAAAGGTTTTGACAACAAACGAAGAGAAGCGAAAAGTTTTCCAGGAGCTTTCCGTAGACTATTTGATTGAGTTTCCGTTTGGCAAGACAGCGGCGGGTATGTCAGCGGAACAGTTTATCAAGCGGATTCTACTGGACAAGCTCCACATGAAGGCGGCCGTTGTTGGAACGGACTGTCATTTCGGTTACCAAGGTCGCGGTGATACCGCGCTGCTGAAGTCCTTCGGGGAGAGGTATGGATTCGACACGGTTGTTGTAGGTAAAATGCTGTATGAGGGACGAGAAATCAGCTCGACTTATGTGCGGGAGGAGATTGAAGCGGGAAATATAGTGAAAGCGAACCAGCTGCTTCTGCGCCCTTATTTATTTTATGGCAAGGTTGTACACGGAAGGCGCCTAGGCAGGACGCTCGGAATGCCGACGATCAACCTGCTCCCGGAGCCTGAGAAACTGCTACCCCCATGCGGCGTATATTTTTCCCGCGTCAATCATATGGGACAGGAATACCGTGCAATTACAAACATCGGAAGCAAGCCTACCGTATCAGATGAAGAACCTGTGATTGGAATTGAAACTTATATTTATAACTTTGATGAAGAAATATATGGCGATTATCTTTATGTCAGCTTATACCAGTTTGTTAGAGGAGAGATAAAATTCTCCACGGTGGAAGAGCTAAAGGAACAGATGCAAAGGGATATCCAAAAAGGAGAGAAGTGGCATAGGAGCCATCTTTAGGAGGAAACATGAAGACGAACCGGAGGGGCATCATGCTCGTAATCCTTCTTTTGGTATTATTTTTATGCGGCTGTAAAGGACAGGCTGCACAGGAGGAGTATGCGCTTTTAGAGGATCAAAAGCTTGTGATTTATACGGCGCATAAGAAAGAGATCTATGAGCCGATTATCAAGGAATTTGAGGAACGCAGCGGGATCTGGGTCGAGGTTGTTTCAGGAGGCACGAACCAAATTCTTGAGCAGATTGCCTCAGAAAATGGAATAAATTCCGGCGATGTGATGTTTGGCGGCGGCGTAGACAGCCTTGAGGCATACAGCACATATTTTCAGCCATACAGGTGCAGCCGATATGAAGAGTTAGATCACGCATATGCGTCTTCGAACGATTCCTATACCGTTTTTTCAAAGCTGCCGATCGTGTTTATCTACAACAATAAGCTTGTTATTTCGGCGGGAACGCCGAGAAGCTGGGAAGAGCTTTTGAACTATCGCTGGCAGGGTAAAATTGCCTTTGCCGATCCGGCACAGTCAGGCAGTTCTTATACAGCGCTGCTTACGATGACGCAGATTCTATCACGGGATATTGAAGAGAATCAAATATTAAAGGACTTTGCGAATAATCTTGAAGGGAATGTTTCGGAGGGTTCCGTGGAGGTCGTGGAAGAGGTCATCAAGGGAGAGCGGCTTGTAGGCATCACGCTCGAAGAAACGGCAATGAAGCGAATCGCAAAAGGTGCGGATATTGGTATGGTTTATCCGGCGGAGGGTACTTCGGCAGTGCCGGACGGCTGCGCAATTATCAAAAATGCCCCGCATGAAGCAAATGCAGAGCTTTTTATAGAGTTTATTGTTGGTGAGGACGTGCAGCATCTGTTGGAGGATCAGCTTTATAGAAGAAGCGTGCGCAAAGATATGGCAAGGCAGGATGAGATGATGGAAATAGCATATGACCTGCAATATTCCTACATGCATAGGGAGGAAATTTTAAAGAAATGGGCAGAATTGACACAATAACGACTTGGTGATAACCGGGAGAAAACATGCATACGATTGTAAAGAAATCTTTTAAAAGAGAATTGTTTTTCTGCTTTGTTTTCGTTGCACTTGTGCCGCTGGCGATCTCCAGTATTTTTCTGATTAAAGTGATTGAAAAGAGAATCACAAGCGAATATGAAAAAGAGACGGAGCAGCAGATGTTAGCCGTAGAGGAGACTCTGGTACATTTTTTTGAGGAGACCAATCGGACGATGGAGGAGATTCTTCAAAATGACAGCATCGTCGTAGGCATTGACGAAACGGATAGCTGGATGAAGAATAAGGCGTATAAGCAGCTCTATGAAGAAACACAGGAGATTCGGGAATATGCGCAGTTCAACATCTATAACGAGGAGGGAGAATGTGTTTTTTCCACCTCTCAGACTGGCGTGGCAGGTGCACTTCCAGCCTATTGGGGAATTTTAAAGATTTCGCGTACACACCCAGAGAAAATGATTATTAAAAACGCATTTCTGACAAAATCAGAGGAGGAAAGCCAGCTTCAGATGGCACGGGCGATTTTTCAAGAGGAGGAATGCTTCGGATTTATTGTTGTAGACGTGAGCAGAAGCCATTTTGAAAAAATTTTAGATAACTCTTATGATGAAAGGAACGGAATTGCCGTACTCGATAGTTTTTGGGAGGAAATTTACAGTACGAAAACGGCAAAGGAAGAAGTGCTGGCTCAGACGCTTAGAGAGCGTCGAATGTCAGGAGAGAATTTGAAGCAGGCTGCAGATGAAGTCAATTTCTACATTTCTCCGATTGGAGAAAGTGGGTTGTTTCTTGTATTTGGAAAAGCGGATGTTTTCACGGATGATATTACGCGGACGATGTTTGGCGTAATCCTTATTATGGCGACGCTTAGCCTGTTGCTTTGCCTCGTTGTTGCGACCATTATGAGCGGTTATCTGACTTATCCGATCAACCGGCTAACAAGGGCAATGCACCGGATGGAAGGCGGCGATTTGGAGGTTCAGATTGAGAGTCGCCGCAAGGATGAGCTTGGGCAGCTTTCCAGAAACTTTAATACGATGACAAGAGAGCTAAAGCGAACGATGGAACTGCAGGTCAAACAGCAGCAGGAGCTTAACGGCAGTAATATTGCGATGATGCAGGCGCAGCTGAACCCGCATTTTCTTTATAATACGCTCGATACAATTAAGTGGGTTGCAAAGGCGAATGGTGTGCCTGAGCTTGCAAAGCTTGCTGCCAGCCTTGCAAAAATACTGCGCATGAGCATTTCACCGGAGAAGTTTATTAAGCTGTCCGAGGAAATTAAGCTCGTGAACTCTTATACGGATATCCAAAAGATTCGTTTTAACGGCAGCTTTACGTTTGACGCTGAAATTCCTCTGGAATTGGAAGAGTGTATCGTGCCGAAGCTGATTATTCAGCCAATCGTGGAAAACGCAATTATTCACGGGCTCAAGGAGCAGGAAAATGGACATGTCTTTCTGAGCGCCTATGAGCGGGAGCAGCGGCTTTTCATTGAGGTTCATGACGACGGTTGTGGCATCAAAGAAGAGATTGTCCTGCAGCTGCACGAGCGTAACCGGGAAAAATTAAAGGGTCATATCGGCTTTTACAATACGGATACGATTATCAGACTCTATTATGGGGATGCTTATGGGGTGTATGCACAGGCATTGCCTGAGCGGGGAACTAAGGTGACAATGATTCTTCCGATCATAAAGGAGGGTTCGGATGTTTAAAATATTAGTGGTGGATGATGAGGTTCTCGTACGCAAAGGAATTGTGATGGAGACAGATTGGAATGCGCTTGGCTGCGAAGTCGTTGCGGAGGCTTCCAATGGCATTGAGGGAATGGAAGCGGTCAGAAAATATAATCCGGATATGATCATATGCGACATTAGAATGCCAAAGATGGATGGGATTGAAATGCTTACAAAGCTGCGGGAGGAAGGGTACCGGTCCTATGTTGTTTTTTTGACGGCTTACAGTGATTTTTCTTACGCGCAGAAGGCGGTGCGGTTATCAGCCTCGGACTATTTGTTAAAACCATATGAGGATGGCGAACTTGAGGAGACGATTCTTACTATTAAAAAAAGGCTGGAGG
>CAZBRY010000009.1:14434-14745 GCA_964494285.1 uncultured Lachnospiraceae bacterium | reverse complement strand
ACGGGAAAAAGGAAGTCTTGCATTGGAACAGGACGTTTTGTCGCACAGCTTTATCAAGCGGGGGGATAAGAGCAAATATGTCAAGGAGGCACTTGGATACATCGCGGAGCATTATGGAGAGAGCGATATCAGCGTGAAGGTGGTTGCGGAAAATCTGGGACTGAGCGAAAGCCATCTGAGTCACATATTCAAAAAGGAAACGGATTACACAGTGAATTCTTATATCACCCGTTATCGAATTCGATCAGCCATGAATCTGCTGAAAAACTGCAGGTATAAGGTTTACGAGGTGGCAGATATGGTTGGATACC
>CAZBRY010000009.1:0-14424 GCA_964494285.1 uncultured Lachnospiraceae bacterium | reverse complement strand
TGATATTACTTATTTTTCTACAATTTTTAAAAAGATTACGGGCTTAAATCCGTCAGAATATCAAGACAAGATCCACGATGCATAAATGTATTGTGGATTTTGTATATTTTCAAATTAATAAAAAGTCATGTTTCATACAAAATAACAGAAAATCAAAAGGAATCACAGTTTTATCCTATTTTTATTAGAGGAGCCTTTTCCTATAATGAATTTATCAGGAAATTATCATGATAGAATTCAAAATCAGGAGGAAAGAGACGTGAAAAAGAAATTATTATCAGTATTACTTGCAGGCTGTATGACGGTCGGATCACTGGCAGGCTGTGGTTCTGCGGCAACACCAGCTCCTGCCGCATCGACGGCAGAAACGGAAGGGGCACAGGGGGAAGCAGCAGCCGATACGAAGGCGGTGGAAGCAGAGGCGCCGACAGAAGAGCCGGTTAATTTGACGGAAACGCAGAAAATTATTCAGGAAGCACAAGGCATGAGCATGGAAGAACTGGCCAAAAAGGCGATTGAAGAATCCAACGGTCAGACATTTTACGGTGTAGGAAATTCCAGCCGTGGAAAGACAGCCCTTCCATTATTTATTGAGTATTTACAGACAATTGACCCATCCTATAGCTTGGAATTTGATTGGCAGCAACCGAAAAATAATAAGATTTTTGAACAGCTGACAGCAGATTCCCTAAAGGAAAAAGGTACGTTTGCCATGACGCTGATTCAGGATGGCAACCAGATTGAATCCAAGATGGTGCAGACAGGGATTCTTGATACATTTATTCCAAAGGAATGGGCAGAGGCAAATGGAACGACGTCTGATCAAGTGGAAGGCTTTTTATCCCTGCAGACGCTCAATAAGGTATTTGAGTATAACTGCACCGGAAGTGCTGTTTACGATAATTGCTGGGATTTTGTAGCAGAAGGTGTGCATGCGCTTTATATGGATATTGATTCCGAGGTTGTAGGAAAGAACTTCCTATATATGCTGACAGAGGATAAATATGCCGCATGGATAAAAGAAGCATTTGAAGCGCTTGACGCAGACCAAAAAGCATATTTCCAGCCGACCATCGACGCGATGGAAACAGATGCTGCAGACTTGGGTCTTGGCGCAGATGGAAAATATGCGCTGGCATGGATCAAGTTATGGGTGGAAAGCTATAATGCCCAGACCGATGACGGACCAATCTGTAATACGCTTGTTACATCTTCGGCAACGGATCAGGCAGGTTTGCTTGTATACTCCAAGCTTCGTTCGGTAGAGGAATCTGATGGCGTATCGGTCGCTAACGTGAAGGTTGCCGCATACGAGGACGGCTACACGGGTATCGGCGGCTTTGGATACTGCCATTACTTATTTGTGACAGACAACAGCCCGCTTCCTTGGACTTCCTGTGCGTTTATTGCTTACATGACCTGCACGGAAGACGGCTTCAGCGCATGGGGCAAGGACATGGGCGGCTATTCGTCGAACCCAGATGTTGCGGCGGCGACAGAAGCAACCTATAGCCATAGCAAGGGCGGCTATGATGAGTCCGGTAATCTTGTGTTTGACAGCAAGAATGATCGTGGCTATGACTGGTGGACGACAGATGGAAAGCTTGTTCTGGAGGATCCTGAATATTGTGCATCGGTATCCTTCACGGTAGGAAGCTGGATTGAGCTGCTGACAAAATACAGCGAAGGGGAAGCAGGAGAATAAATAGTGGCACCAGCCATTCAATCAGTTATTTGGCTTCAAGGGCGGTCATACGCCTTTGAAGCCTTTCAAGGAGAACGCTTATGGAACAAACAGCCCAAAACAGGTCGGCAGTGATTTTCATTAATAAAATAAAAACCTACCTTTCTAAACCGCAGAACATTATCCTTTTGTTATTCGGTATTGCGGTGACCTTTACGACCGTCGCTCCTATTGTGGCAATCGTGAAGGATACTTTTAAGATACATCCGGGAACGATTGACGCACATTTGACAGGTAAGTCAATCGGCTACTCGGCGGCAAATTACATTGATCTGTTCACGAGCCGGTTGGCTAAGACAAACCTGTGGACACCGATTTATAATACAGTGTTGCTGGCGATATTTACCTGCCTGATCGCGATCCTTTTCGGTGGGATGTTTGCTTTTTTGGTGACAAGAACCAATTTGAAATTTAAAAAATATTTAAGTGCTATTTTCATTTTTCCATATATTATGCCACAGTGGACGTTGGCTGTCGTATGGCAGAACCTTTTTAACAGTAACACGGTGACAGGAACTTCCAACGGTCTGTTGGCTTCTCTGTTTGGAATACTTGCACCGAAATGGTGGTGTCAGGGGCTGCTGCCGTGTGCAATCGTTCTTGGTCTGCATTACGCGCCGTTTGCCTATATTATGATCGGCGGAATTTTCAGAAACATGGATGCCAATTTAGAAGAGGCTGCCACAATCCTAGATACGCCAAAATGGAAAATTATGAGCCGTGTGACGCTGCCGATGGTAAAGCCCGCAATCCTTTCTACGGTTCTACTCGTATTTGGAAGCGCGATGGGGAGCTATCCGGTGCCGCATTATTTGGGATTGACGACGCTTTCGACCAAGTATGTTTCGATGAATTCAAAATATACCGGAGAAGCAAGTATTCTCGCGATCATAATGATGATTTTCGGGGTAATGATCCTTGCGATGAACCAAACAAGTTTAAAGAGCAGAAAGAGTTATACAACCGTTACCGGAAAATCCGGACAGATTTCCAAAATAAATCTGGGCAAGGTAGGAAAATATGTAATATCCATCCTATTGATCCTTGTTACGTTTTTTACAAGTATTTTTCCGATTCTTTCGTTTGCAATTGAGACTTTTCTTCCCAATCCGGGGGATTATAGCTTCTTGTATACAAGAAACCTAAATAACTTGACAACGAAGTGGTGGATCACGCGAGAAAACATTACGGAAAACGGAATGTATGGACAGCAGGGAATTCTTTTTAACGATACTATCTGGCATGCGTTGGGAGGCACCTTGTTTGTGGCGGTGTGCTGTGCACTGCTTGCCGGAACGATCGGCACGCTGATTGGCTATGCTGTATCTAAAAATAGGAGAAGCAAATGGGCCAATTACGTTAATAATATGGCGTTCCTGCCTTACCTGATGCCGTCGCTTGCCGTAGGGGCCGCCTTCTTCATTTTGTTTTCCAATGAAAAAATCAACTTATTTAACACCTATGCGCTGCTTATTATAGCAGGTACGGTCAAATACATCCCGTTTGCAAGCAGGAGTGCATTGAATTCGATGTTGCAGCTCTCGGGAGAAATCGAGGAAGCAGCAATTATTCAGGATCTGCCCTGGATTAAAAGAATGTTTCGAATCATCATCCCGATTCAGAAGTCCTCGATCATCAGCGGGTATCTGCTACCCTTTATGACTTGCTTGAGAGAATTGTCCTTATTCCTTTTGCTTTGTACACAGGGCTTTATTTTGTCGACAACGCTGGATTATTTTGATGAAATGGGTCTATATGCATTTTCGAGCGCAATCAATCTAATCCTGATTGTAATGATTTTGATATTTAACGCATTGGTGAATAAGATTACCGGCGCAAGCCTGGATGAAGGAATCGGAGGAAAATAACATGCCAGAAATTAAATTAAAAAATGTGACAAAACGATGGGGAAAATTTTATGCGGTCGACCATTTGGATTTGGATATAGAGGACAATTCCTTTATTACTTTGCTGGGTCCCTCCGGCTGCGGTAAAACGACGACTCTACGTATGATTGCGGGTTTAGAAACACCTACGAGCGGTCAAATCAAAATCGGAGATCGAGTTGTGTTTGACAGTGAAGCGGGGATCAATATTCCGGCAAACAAAAGAAAGGTGGGCTTTTTATTTCAAAATTATGCCCTTTGGCCCAATATGACCGTATATCAGAATATTTCTTTTGGATTAAGCAATATTAAAGAAGAGATTCCGACGTATGATTTTGCGGCAAAAAAACTGCATACGATGCTGGAGGCCCTAAAAAACCCAAAGGAAATCGGCAAGCTCATGGAGGAGTGCAGGGATAAGAGCGGAAAGATAGAAATAAATAAGGCACACCTGAAGTTGATTGATGCGTTTACAATGTCGATCTATACTGCAAAGGAATTTTTCTCGCTAAAGTTGCAGGAGGCTTCTGATATCGAAAAGGCGGCAGAGGAGCAGCGGGAAAGGATGTCAAAGGAGCTGGAGGCAATTCGTCGATCCCATGTGCAAAAGGGAGAGGAATTAAGTAAAGAATTTACCATTGTAAAAGAGAACAAGGTGATAACGAGTTTGCGCAAGCTGACGAAAGAGGAAGTTGATCTTTCTGTACGGCGTGTATCCAGAATCGTAAAGATTGGTATGTTCATGGATCGATATCCGGCGGAGTTATCCGGTGGGCAGCAGCAGAGAGTTGCAATCGCACGGACACTCGCACCGGAGCCGCAGGTATTGTTTATGGATGAGCCGCTGTCCAACCTGGATGCAAAACTTAGGCTTGAAATGCGCTACGAGCTGCAACGACTTCATTTGGAAACGGGAAGCACTTTTGTTTATGTGACGCATGATCAAATGGAAGCAATGACACTTGCGACAAAGATTTGTCTGATTAACAATGGTGTCCTGCAGCAATATGACGCACCGCTTGCAGTTTATAACCGGCCTAAGAATTTGTTTGTTGCAGATTTTGTGGGAAACCCTTCCATTAACTTTATTGAGGTGAAGGGGGAACAAAACACGGACGGACCGATCATGCTTTCTGCGTTAGATGGGATTTCAATGACTTTTCAACCAAATGAGCCGATTCAAATGGAGCAGTGGTTTGCAAAACGGGATGAAGAGGAGCGGCAGGCGGCTGAGGCGGGCAGAGTGCTTCTCGCCGATAAAAAGACAGTTGAAAAGGGAAACAAGGACGAGGTATTCCAGTACCACATCAGTAAGGTGGAGGAAGACGACTACAGCCTGCGGGAGGAGCCGATTGTTACCAACGAAGATTTTGTGTTGGGTATCAGGCCAGAATGTATAAAGCTTCATGAAAACGGCAGTCTGAGAGGAGTCATCTATGGAGCGATGCCTACCGGCATGGAATCCACGATCAAAATAGCTGTCAATAACTATCTGCTGACGGGAGTCGCCTTTGGCAGCACTCTCTATCAGATTGGCAGGGAGCAGAATTTTGATATAGAAGGAAAGGACGTTTTATTGTTCGACAGACGTTCTGGGCGCTGTATCAGTGCAGGAGCAGTGAGTATTTTCGGACTTTACAACAAATAATATCTATGTTACAATATTTCATGTTGTGAAACCGATACTCAGACGGCGGATACTCCGACCGTGTCTTAGTATCAGGAGATGGAATGCTTGGAGCGATGCTTCTAGGCAGATTAAGGAGGATACTATGATTTCAAAGGAAAAGAAAACAGCAATTATCAATGAATATGCGAGGAGCGAAGGCGATACAGGTTCGCCGGAGGTACAGATTGCGGTCCTCACAGAGAGAATCAGAGAACTTACCGAGCATTTAAAGGTGAATCCAAAGGATCACCATTCAAGCAGAGGTCTCTATAAGATGATCGGACAAAGAAGAGGGTTACTTGATTATTTAAAGAGAAATGATATTGAAAGATACCGTACTCTGATTGAAAAGCTTGGAATTAGAAAATAATTTTTAAGATTAAATTGGGCGGATGCTTTATATCCGCCCTTTTTAAGCATTGTGGGCAAAAAGATGAATTGATCAGTAAGCAGCACAATGTAATAGTAGCTTGGCAGAAGGGATATCCGAGACCACTGAGGTGCAGATAAGGCCTTCTTTGTAGGTACCTCAGTAGTTTCGGTACTTTAAATCTTCTGCCGTAACAAAACCGGTATGCTTTTGAAGCATACATGAAAAGGAGATGGAATATGTACAAAAGTTTTTCTATGGAACTTGGCGGACGTACGCTTACAGTCGATGTGGGCAGAGTCGCGAAACAGGCAAACGGTGCAGCATTCATGCATTACGGAGATACAACTGTATTATGTACGGCTACCGCTTCAGATAAGCCGAGGGATGGAATTGATTTTTTTCCGTTAAGTGTTGAATTTGAGGAAAAGATGTATGCGGTAGGAAAGATTCCGGGAGGTTTTAATAAGAGAGAGGGGAAAGCGTCAGAGAATTCCGTATTGACATCGCGTGTGATTGACAGACCGATGCGCCCTCTGTTTCCGAAGGATTACAGAAATGACTGTACACTGAGCAATCTCGTGCTGTCGGTCGATCCGGAATGTCGTCCCGAAGTCGTTGCAATGCTCGGCTCCGCCATCGCGACAAGCATTTCGGATATTCCGTTTTATGGACCGTGTGCGATGACGCAGATTGGTATGATCGACGGAAATCTGATCATTAATCCGAATCAGGAGCAGTGGAAGATTGGAGATTTGAATTTGACAGTAGCCTCTACAGGTGAGAAAGTCATCATGATCGAGGCGGGTGCCAATGAAATCCCGGAGGATAAGATGATTGAGGCGATTTACATGGCTCATAATGTAAATCAGGAAATCATCGCTTTTATTAATAAAATAGTAAAAGAAGTCGGAAAACCAAAGCACAGTTATACGAGCTGCGCAATTCCGGAGGAAATGTTTGCGGCAATCAAAGAGGTCGTAACGCCTCAGGAAATGGAAAATGCCGTATTTACGGATGAAAAGCAGGTTCGCGAAGAAAATATCCGTAATATCACGGCAAAGCTTGAGGAAGCGTTTGCAGATAAGGAAGAATGGCTTGCTGTTCTTGGCGAGGCTGTTTATCAGTATCAAAAAAAGACGGTCAGAAAGATGATCTTAAAGGATCAAAAGCGTCCGGATGGTCGTAAAATGGATCAAATCAGAACGCTGACGGCGGAAGTGGACTTGGTACCTAGAGTTCACGGATCTGCAATGTTTACACGTGGTCAGACACAGATCTGCGATGTATGTACACTTGCACCACTTTCAGAAATGCAGAGAGTAGATGGCTTGGATCCTAACGAGGTGTCAAAAAGATATCTGCATCATTACAACTTCCCGTCTTACTCTGTAGGTGAGACAAGGCCGTCAAGAGGACCGGGACGCCGCGAGATTGGTCACGGTTCACTGGCTGAGAGAGCGCTGATACCGATGCTTCCTTCTGAAGAAGAGTTTCCGTATGCGATCCGTTGCGTATCGGAAACGTTTGAATCAAACGGTTCTACCTCAATGGCTTCCACCTGCGCATCCTGTATGGCATTGATGGCTGCGGGTGTGCCGATCAAGAGAATGGTGGCAGGTATTTCCTGCGGTCTTGTAACGGATGATACGGATGATGATTATGTATTATTAACAGATATTCAGGGACTTGAGGATTTCTTCGGTGATATGGACTTTAAGGTAACCGGTACGACGGAAGGAATCACTGCAATTCAGATGGATATTAAGATCCATGGTCTGACAAGGGCAATCGTAGAGGGTGCAATTAAAAGATGTCGTGAAGCGAGACTCTTTATTATGGACACGTGCATGAAGCCGGCAATTGCTGAGCCTAGAAAAGAAGTAAGCGAATTTGCACCTAAGATTATCCAGATCAAGATCGATCCCGAGAAGATCGGTGATGTAGTCGGACAAAGAGGCAAGACGATCAATGCGATCATTGATCTGACCGGTGTAAAGATCGACATTACAGATGATGGTTCCGTATCAATCTGCGGTACCGATCCGGAAGGAATGAGTAAGGCGGTTGATCTGATCAATATCATCGTGACCGAATTCAAGGAAGGTCAGATATTCACCGGTAAGGTTGTCAGTATCAAGGAATTTGGTGCTTTTATCGAATTTGCTCCCGGCAAGGAAGGCATGGTGCATATTTCCAAGCTTGCCAAGTCGAGAGTTAATAAAGTAGAAGATGTCCTTTCTCTTGGCGATATCGTGGATGTAAAATGCCTTGGAAAAGATAAAATGGGAAGAGTCAGCTTTTCAATTAAAGACGTGTAAGCATTGCATCAGAGGCAAGCGGAGCGTTTTGAAATAAAAAGTGCAGGGAAGAAAAAATTAATTTCTTCCCTGCATTTTAATGGAATCAATCTCATGCGATTATTCTTTTATATTCCTTCATGAAAAGTTCTTGAAATGACATCATTCTGTTGTTCCGGTGTCAACTTGATAAAATTCACCGCATAGCCAGAAACCCGTATTGTCAGCTGCGGATAATTCTCCGGATGCTTCTGCGCATCCAATAGCATATCTTTGTTCAGAACATTCACATTTAAGTGATGCCCACCTTTCTCAGCATATCCATCTAATAAACTAACAAGATTCTCTATCTGTATCGTATTTGCATTTCCCATTTTTAAATTCCCCTTCCTTTATTTAAAATAGTAATCATTATTATTATTATCTTTAAAACTAATATACCATTTAGAAATTAAGATGTAAATATGTTTTCTAAGATTCTATTGTATTTTATCGTGTACAAGTAATAAACCGGACGAAGTATCATATACTTTCTTAAGGACAGGTTGATAGGAATCAGATCATCATGAGTAAAATAGAAAACTTTTTGCGGTTATTTCCGTTAAGCTTTCGAAAGCTTTTGGAAAACTCCATGCTGGAGCTGGAAAAGGTGCGGGAAATTAGAATTCGGGCAGAAAAGCCGCTCCTGATAAAAATTGAAATGGAGGAATGGACAATTTCATCGGAAGGCCGCCTTTCAAAAAATTACGGTAGGGGTGTCCGGATCAGCTTGCCCGAGGTACTGGAGATTTTGGAATATCTGTGCGGCTCTTCCATTTATGCATATGAAGAGGAGTTAAAAAAGGGGTATCTGACCGTACAGGGCGGTCATCGGATTGGTGTATGCGGAAGCGTCACGATGGAAAAAAATCTTGTAAAGACTTTTCGCTATGTATCCAGCTTAAATATCCGCATGGCCCATGAAATCAAGGGTGCGGCAGATGATATTTATCCGTATCTGCACGAAAATAACTGTTTTTATAATACACTGTTGATTTCGGGTCCGGGGCTTGGAAAGACGACGCTGCTAAGAGACATTGTCAGACAGGCGTCGGGTCATGGCAGGCAGCACGTTTGTGTCATCGATGAACGTTCGGAAATTGCCGGCTGTTACATGGGGTTGATGCAGAATGATTTGGGAATGCGGACTGACGTTTTGGATAACTGCCTTAAGGCAGAAGGAATGATGATGGCAGTGCGGGCGATGGGACCTGATATTGTAGCGGTCGATGAAATTGGAAGTGCCGAAGATGTACAAGCAATCAGAAGTGTGTTGCGATGCGGCTGTCGAATGATAGCAACCGTGCATGGGGAAACAATGGAGGATATCGAGCAAAAGCCTGCGCTTGACACTCTGTTAAAGGAACGAGTTTTTGAACGTTATATTCTTCTTGGCAGGAAGGAGGTTCCGACGTCTGCGTCTACAGCAAGAGCCTTTGCGGACTGTATTCAAAAAACCGTGCTGGATGGTACGGGACAAGTGATCGCCTTATAAAAAGAGAGGGAATAATGAAGCTGATCGGTGCATGTCTGGTAATGACGGGCTGCATGGGGCTTGCCCAATGCAGAATTCGAAGGGATAAAAAACGTAAGCTTCTGCTCAACAACCTGCAAAAGCTGTTTGTAATGCTGCACAGCGAAATTCAATTTCGTAACCTGACAATCACAGAAGCTTTTTTTCAGATAAGCAGACGAATTGATTCACAGCTTGCTGCTTTTTTAATCGAAATAGAAGAAGAGTGGAAACAAAAACGGGGCGAAAGCGTCGGTGATATTTGGAAAGTCTGTGTGCATCGGCATTTTTCAGAAAGTTATTTAAAGAAAGAAGATCTCACATGGCTGCAGGAAATTGGGGAAGGGCTTGGGAGCTTTGACAGGATGGAGCAGGTGCGCCATATTGAGCTTCTGCTAAAATATTTAAGCGATGAATTGATGGCCTGCGAAGAGACCGTCAAAGAATCGGAGAAGCTGTACAAAACAATGGGACTGTTGGGGGGGATTTTTATCATCGTTCTATTGTTTTAACTACAGGTGACTGGTTGGGAGGCATTTAAGTAAATGGGAGTCAGCTTGATCTTTAAAATTGCCGCAGTAGGAATTCTTGTTTCTATTTTAAATCAGCTTTTAAAGCATAACGGAAGAGAGGAACAGGCATTTCTGACAAGTCTTGCAGGCTTGATTTTAGTGCTGTTATGGATATTACCCTATATCAAGGAGTTGTTTGAAACGGTCAACAGTCTGTTTGCATTTTAGTGGAGCACAGGTGATGGCGGGAGGGATCCTATGGATATCGTAAAAATATGTGCGCTCTGTATTTGCGTCGTATTCATTGCAGTGCAGTTTAAGAGTGGAAAAGCGGAATACGGGATTTATCTTTGTACTTTTTTGGCACTGCTGCTTTTATTTGCTTCACTGGCCCGCTTTTCTGAGGTTGTGGAGCGGCTCGAAGAACTAAAAGGTTATCTTGGTACACAAAATTTATACCTTGGTACATTGATCAAGGTTGTAGTGATCACCTATTTATCTGAGTTTGCGGGCAGTCTATGCAAGGATGCTGGTTACCAGAGCGTTGCGGGACAGATTGAAATATTTAGTAAAATCACAATCCTTCTGCTCAGTGTTCCGGTGCTTGTGACACTGATGGAAACGGCAGTGGATTTTTATGGCGGATAGACGGATCAGGAATGGAATGCTAGGATTGGCGCTGCTGCTTTTTCTGGTCACAGGCAGCGCGGTAAAGGTACATGCTTCTGTAAAAACCGGCGAGTCTGAGAGCAGCCTGTTTGAGAGCCTGGAACTCACGGAAATAGATGAAGTGCTGGAGCCGCTTTTTGAAGAGGATTTTAACTTTTCCGATCTGGTCCTGTCATTGGCAAATGGAACGGCAGGATCGGAAAAAGAATCTATTATGGAAGCACTTTTAAGCACAGTTGCACAAACCTTCGAAAAAAGTAAAGGGTCCATGCTTTCTATTCTTCTCCTCGGTATTTTGTCGGCAATATTGTCCAATATTTCGGATGCATTTGAATCGAAAGGAAGTGCACAGGTTAGTTTTTACATTATCTCGCTGTTGCTTGCCGGTATTCTGCTGCATGCCATGAGGGAGGTATCGCAGCTTGGCAGTGGTGTGCTGGCGGATCTTACATTGTTTATGCAGACATTGATCCCAACGTTTATTGCAACGACAGCATTTGTGTCAGGGGAAGGAAGTGCGGCGGCCTTCTATGCCTCGTCACTTCTTGCAATTTGGATTGTGGAAACTGTATTGGCGCAGGTCATATTACCGCTGGCAGAGCTGTTTATTTTGTTGAACTTTGTAAATCATCTGCTTCAGGAGGATGTTCTGCTCCCATTTATGGAATTGATAAAATCAGCAATCCTATTTTCATTAAAAACTGTTTTGGGAATCATTATTGGTATCCAGACGATTCAAGGGCTGCTGGCACCGGCGCTGCACACGCTGAAGGCTTCCGCCATTCATAGAGCGGTTTCTTCCATTCCGGGAATTGGCGGCGGCATTAATATGGTTACACAGACAGTCATTTCCTCTGCAATTGTTGTAAAAAACAGCATTGGTGTAGCAGGTATGATTTTCTTGGTTCTGCTTTCTGTCTCGCCGGTTTTAGAGCTGCTTGCAATTACTGCAATGTATAAAATTACAGGTGCAATGATTGGTGTTCTTTCAGAAAAAAAACTTTCAGCCTGTATTTCCAACATGGGGGAAGGAATTAAGCTGATTATGAAAACTGTTGTTACGGCAATGGTATTATTTATGATTTCCATTGCGTTGCTTGCGGCATTCACAAACAGGGGGGTATAACGGGTGTTTGCTTTTTCGGAAGGGTATGCAATTCTAATGAGGCTTGTCTGCTTTGTTGTGCTTACAAGAATGCTTTTGCTCATTTTACCAGGAAAAAAATATTATGTTTACATGAAGCTGCTCATCGGTTTCTGTATTATGATTTTAATGATTTCTTATATGAACCGTTTGCTGTCTGGAAATCAATTTTCAGAAAATTCAAATACGTTTTTGCAGAAAGAGTCGAAAAAAGACGAAAAAGAAAGGTTTGAAAAATACGCACAGTTAAGCGATCTTTCCATGTTATCCACATGTGAAAAAGAAATTAAATCGAAATTAAACAACGAAATGATAACAGATACAATTTATATAAAGTCTATAAAATTAGAGGTTTGCAAAGATGTGGAAAGTGTGGATTACGGAAAAATCATAGAGGCTGTTATTGAAATTTCATCTGATGTGGATAAGTCTGTTAATATTGCTGTGAATAATATAATTATTGGACAAAATAATGAAATATCTGAAAATTCAGAAAGTTTATTATTAAAAAAACGTGCGGCAGAAATAATCGGAATAGAGGAGGCATGTATCAAGATTGTCGGATGAAAAGCAGGGGGTTCGGATTAAGGATTGGATTCAAAAATGGAAGACAAAAGAGATAAAAAAAGAACAGGCAATTATTTTGCTGCTGTTTGGTGTTTTGCTGATTGTCGTTGCCCTGCCGATCAAGAATGAGACGGACTCGCTGGAAGAGCAGGACTCATATGGGGAGGGAAGTGAGAATGCGACGGCTCAAACGGAATCGATAGAGACAGCATTCTCCGAGGCAGACAAGTACTGCACGGCGTTGGAAGAAAAACTAAAATATACGCTTATGCAGGTGTCCGGAGCGGGGGAGGTCGAGGTCATGATCACACTGAAATATACAGAGGGCATGGTTGTAGAAAAGGATCTGGAAATTGCAAACAGCACAATTGCGGAAACTGACAGTGCCGGCGGCGTGAGAAACAGTACGGAAACCTCTCAGAATGAGAGTACGATTTATACAAACGGGAGCGACGTGCCCTTTGTCGTAAAGCAGTCGTTGCCGGAAATAGAGGGTGTTTTAGTTGTTTGCAGCGGCGGCGGGAATGCAGTTGTAAAAACCGAGATTACTGAGGCTGTCCATGCATTATTCGCAATAGAAGCGCATAAAATTAGAATAATGAAAATGAAATAAGGGGAGCTGTTATTGAAGAATATGAAAAAAAAGAACCAGATGATTATTACAGCATTGGCGATCATGATTGCTGTGGCGGGGTATCTGAATTTCACAGGTACGAAATTTACAGATGAGGAGATTGCGGTTGCGACAAGCAGTCAGGGCGTGGCTCTTGAGGATGAAGAGCTGCTCGCCGGAGAAGAAAACACAGAAGCAGCTTCGGTACTCGATATTTCTGACGAGGATATCTATGTCGCCGCAGAAAGTGAAATAGGCGTATCAGAAACTGGACTTGCCGATGGCAGTTTAGAGGATGGGATCGCGTATACCGATATCGAAAGTCTCGATTCCGATGCAGATGTGACAGCTACATATGACGGTACGGAAGAACCGGGAGAAGCAGTATTTACCAGCAGCAATATGACGAGCGTTGCGATTGTTGCAAATGCAAAGCTGCTAAAGGAACAGACGAGGGCAAAAAATAAAGAAACCCTGTTAGAGGTCATCAACAGCGCGTCCGTGTCTGATACACAGAAGCAGACGGCGATTGATGGTATGATTGCGATGACGGACGTTGCGGAGCGTGAGACGGCAGCTGAAAATTTGTTGACGGCAAAGGGATTTTCTGAGGTTGTAGTTAGCATTACAGGGAATACGGCGGATGTACTTGTAAATGCCGGTGAGCTTTCAGATGCAAATAGGGCGCAGATTGAGGATGTGATACAGCGAAAAACGGGTGTATCTGCTGAAAATATTGTGATTACGCCGATTGAAGCTGCGGAATAGGACATTTTGCAACATGAGAAATTAATAAAAATTCGGTAAGAAATTGGTAAAAAATTTTAGGATAGTTATGGAAAAGATTTAGAGAGTGTGGTATGATAAACGGGCGCCGGAATGTATCCGGTGCCCGTTTATATGTGCGGGTTGTGAGCGGCTATGCCCGCTTTTTATATGACAGGAGGTCGCAAGATGGGTAAAAGAGTGATTCTGATTGTAATGGATAGCTTTGGAATTGGTGAGATGCCGGATGCGGCACAATATGGAGACGTGGGAACGAATACGCTGCGCTCCTGCAGCACGAGCGTTTTTTTTAAGGCAGAGAATTTGAAGAAAATGGGGTTGTTTAATATTGACGGTGTGGATTTTTTGGAAAATGAAAAGCAGCCGATTGCTTCCTATGCGAGAATGGCGGAAAAATCAAAAGGGAAGGATACGACAATCGGTCACTGGGAAATTGCAGGACTGGTATCGGACAAGCCAATGCCAACTTATCCGAACGGATTTCCAAAGGAAGTGCTGGATGAATTCAGAAAAAGGACGGGACGGGGGATATTATGCAATCTTCCGTATTCGGGAACGGATGTGATCAGGGACTACGGCGATGAGCATGTGCGTACGGGGGATCTGATTGTC
>CAZBRY010000008.1:22342-23594 GCA_964494285.1 uncultured Lachnospiraceae bacterium | reverse complement strand
AATATTTCATATCATTCATGCGAAAATAAGGTTCATGCCCCTGTACGACCGCCCACTCCAGATATTGCGCAAGTGCTCCGCCGGCGATCGCAGCTGCCATGCATGAGGCGCTCCGTCTTCCGCCCACCGTCAAAACATTCACGCCCGGCGAGGCAAGATCCGGCTTGATTTTGCCCGTCCTGCTGTAACCCCTTCCTGAGCGTACATAAAAACTGTCGTTCGAAGCCTGATAGGTGCTCACCGCCAACGGCTCACTTGCATAAGACGGCTCTGTCAGCGTCACATCGGGAGTCGGAAGCAGGAAATAGGTTTCTTCCGAAATAAAGGTATTGATTGGCAACCACATATGAAATGTCTGAATCACATTTCCCGCAAGCGGAAATGTCGTCTCACTCCCCTCCGCATAGACGCCGATCGTCCAAATACCCGGGGTCGGATTGAGAAATCGGATCATGATCAGCTCTGCTCCGCTGCGCGTCTCCGCAATCACATAATCGACATTGATTACCGTCGCCTCATAAAGAAAGCGGTATTGCACATTCAGCGTTCTTCTTGCCTGAATGCGTGGGACAATTTCACCGCCCGGAGATCGCACGGAAACCGAATAAATATCCGGCCTGCCGCCCCACAACTCCAGCATAAACTGCTTTTCATCATCTCCTACCTTAACCTCCACACTCCGGTACTCTATTTTCTGTATCACACCGGGCGTACTGATATCACCGCTTTCACTGTCAAAACCGGTCATCTCGCCGAAATAATGATGTCTCGCATTTCCTTCATTGCCGCCTGCCACAACGATCGCCTTGCCATATCCCTCTAACAGATAATCACAATATCCGGCCAGTATCGAATTTCCGTTATGATCTCCCTGATTTGTGCCAAGACCAATAACCGTTACGAGGGGCATATCTAGACGATCCGCCAGATCATCCAAATATTTAAGCGCTGTCAGCAGGTCTGTTTCGGAGTATGCCACCGCATCCTCCTTTAAACAATAGAAGTCACGCAAATACTGCTTTGCAGGTTTGAGCTTCACCATGGCAATCGATGCATCCGGTGCAGCCTGCACGCCTGCCATCGCGCTTCCATGCCCGTTTTCATCCCTGCTTGGAACAATTTCATAAGGATTCTCACTATTTAAGGCACGATTGATATCCTCTCTTGTGTATTCACTTCCATAGTCAAACAGCTCCGGCTTATTCCCCGTCTGCACTGTCTGATCCCATATCCTAATAATTCTAGTGGAACC
>CAZBRY010000008.1:21549-22332 GCA_964494285.1 uncultured Lachnospiraceae bacterium | reverse complement strand
TCGCTATAGCGGAATACCGGATTCTGATAGTTGATTCCAGTATCCAAATACCCAATTAGGACTCCTCTGCCCTTCAGATTCAGCTGGGATGCCTGCAGGTCCAAAATGCCGCTGCTTGCAAGGGATTCGTAGTCCAACAGACTTTCCGGATTCGTGATTCCTGATGCAGCCACTTCGGTTTCGTCTTCTGCCTGCAAAACCACTTCCCCGTCTATATCCTGCACAAGCCCGTATAGCTTCGGAATATCTGCATAAAGATAGTTTTCATAATTAATAGGAGGAAGTCCCAGTTCCGAAACATACAGAATACTAAAATTATATTCCAAGTTCTGGATACAAAAGCCTTCCTCCACATTTGACAGCCTTCCAATTCTTAGCTGCGTTTCATATAGTATAAAATCATAGTAATCCTCTGACAGAATCATCCGGCGGCAGTCCTCATCCATAATGCTTCATCCTTTCATCAAAAAATCACTTATTCTACTATATTCGCTTTTTTTAATTTGTTTACCCGTTCGCCGGAACTGCCGTATTTAGCTTTTCCCGTTCCGGAAGGCTCAGCGCGCCGCCGCGCAGATCAATCAACGGGCCTCCTTTTCCAAGCACGTAATCTTTCGTAATTGTTACCCTTCCTATATTCTCGTCTTTTGGAATCTCATACATGATATCAAGCATAAATTCCTCGATGATAGAACGCAGCGCCCGCGCACCGGTGTCCTTTTCCATCGCTTTTTTTGCAATTTCATCCAGGGTTCCACTAATATAACTCCAATCTTTATTTAA
>CAZBRY010000008.1:0-21539 GCA_964494285.1 uncultured Lachnospiraceae bacterium | reverse complement strand
TTCATCCAGTGCTTCCGCCTCAAACTCAAGCTGCACCTCATCCAGTGCTAATAGCTTCTGATATTGCTTGACAATTGCATTTTTCGGCTCACGTAAAATATCCACAAGCATCTCCTGCGAAAGTCCCTGCATGGAAAAGACGATCGGCAGCCTTCCGACAAATTCCGGTATCATACCAAATTTTTTAATGTCTTCAACGGTTACCTCCTGCAGGATATCCTTGCGCTTGTCAAGGGAGTCTTTTAATTCCGCATTAAAACCGATCGAGGTCTGTTTCCTGAGGCGCTGCTTAACGATCTCATCCAACTCCGGGAATGCCCCGCCGCAAATAAATAAAATGTTTTTTGTGTTAACAGTCGTGAGCGGCACCATCGCGTTTTTGCTATTCGCGCCGACCGGCACTTCAACCTCACTGCCCTCCAGCAGCTTCAACATTCCCTGCTGTACGCTTTCACCGCTAACGTCCCTTGAATTCGTATTTTTCTTTTTTGCAATTTTATCAATCTCATCAATAAAAATAATGCCGGTTTCAGCCTTCTCCACATCATTGTCGGCAGCTGCAAGCAGCTTGGAAACAACGCTCTCAATATCGTCACCGATATAACCCGCCTCTGTTAAGGAGGTCGCATCTGTAATCGCAAGAGGTACATTTAAAAGCGCTGCCAGCGTCCTGACGAGGTAGGTCTTGCCACAGCCCGTCGGTCCGATCATCAGCATGTTGGATTTCTCTATTTCGACATCCTTTAAGCGGCTGTCAAACTCAGAATCCTTCATCGTTTCGGAAGCGACGCGCTTATAATGGTTATAGACGGCAACAGAAATAACCTTCTTCGCATGCTCCTGTCCAACCACATATTCATCCAGACTCGCCTTGATTTTGTGCGGCTGGGGAATGTCTTTTATATCGATTACGGACTTTTTTCCTTCCCCCGGCCCATCACTCTTTTTCTTTACTTTTTGTCTGTTAGAAAGCATCCCCTGCAAATCGGACATATTCATGAAACTGATACCCGGAAAATTCGGAAAATTCTGTACATAAGGCTGCTGCTCTTTGCTCGGATCCTCCTTTTCCTTTTCCGGATCCTTTTCTTGATCTTTTTCCTGCTCCTTGTCCGCACCTTTCAGTGCTTCCGGAGCAGGCGGAAACAGACCCTGATAATCAAGCTGGTTCATCGTGTCCATCGTCTTATGCATACAGTCCGAACAAATAGAAATACTATTCGGCAGCTTGAACAGCCTTCCCGCTACACTTTCGGGACGTCGGCATAAATAGCACACGTCCTCCCTGTTGTTCTCATTTTCTGCCATACTATACTCTCCTACTCCTTACTCTACGGTCACCGACTTCGCAAGATTGCGCGGCTTATCCACATCACAGCCCTTTCCGACGGACACATAATAGGCAAACAGCTGCAGCGGAATGACCGCAAGCGAATTCGCAAAATATCGATTTGTGAGCGGAATAGACAGCACATAATCCGCCGTTTTTTCAATATCCATATGGCCTTCGTTTGTCACAGCAAGCACGAAGGCACCTCTGCTCTTGACCTCTACAATATTACTGATCGTTTTTTTATATAGATCCTCCTGTGTCAGCACGGCCGCCACAAGTGTTCCCTCTTCAATCAGGGAAATCGTCCCGTGCTTCAGTTCTCCCGCCGCATAGGCCTCCGAGTGCACATAGGAAATTTCCTTAAGCTTTAGGGAGCCTTCAAGAGAAATCGCGTAATCGATACCCCTTCCGATAAAGAAAATATCTTTTGCAGCCACGTAGCGATTTGCAAACTTCTGGATCTTTTTCTTATTGGCAAGCAACAGTTCGATTTGCTCCGGCAGTTTCTTCAAATCAGCGAGCATTTCGTCCATCTCCTGCTGTGAAATTTTCTTTTTTACAAATGCAAACTTCATCGCGAGCAAGTACAAGGCGATCAGCTGTGCCGAATAGGCTTTGGTTGTCGCAACGGCAATTTCCGGTCCCGCCCAAGTATACATGACGTTATCCGCCTCTCTTGCGATCGAGCTGCCGACAACGTTTACAATACCGAGCACCTTGGCGCCGCGCTTCTGCGCCTCCCTCAGTGCGGCAAGCGTATCCGCCGTTTCGCCGGACTGACTGATCACGATGACAAGGGCACCCTCTTCAAGAATCGGATCCCTGTATCTGAATTCCGACGCGAGATCCACCTCTACCGGAATCCGCGCCAGCCCTTCCAGCACATATTTTCCCGAAACACCCGCATGGTAAGCCGAGCCGCACGCAACAATATGTATTTTGGAAAGCGCAAGAACCTCTTCCTCGCTCATGTTTAATTCTTCGATTTCGATGGAATGCTCCTTAATACGTGGACGAAACGTATCTCGAACAGTCTTTGGCTGCTCATACATCTCCTTGAGCATGAAATGCTCATAGCCGCCCTTTTCCGCAGCGTCCGCATCCCAGTCAATATGAACTGACTCCTTCTGCATTTCCTCCTCATCCACATTATAGAAATGCATATGGTCGGCACGCAGGCGAACGACCTCCTGATTGTTGATAAAATAAACATCACGTGTATATTTAAGAATTGCCGGGACATCCGAAGCAATAAAACAGCCGCCCTCACCTCTTCCAACGATCAGCGGACTGTCTTTACGGACAGCAAAAATCTGATCGGGATGCTCCGCAAACATGATACCGAGCGCATAAGAGCCCTCCACGCGATGCATGACCTTCGTGATCGCCTCAAGCGGATTGCCCTTATAATAGTAGTCCATCAAGTGTGCGAGCACCTCCGTATCCGTCTCCGATACAAATTCATACCCTTTGGAAATCAGCTTATTTTTCAGCGCTATATAATTTTCAATAATACCGTTGTGAACAACGGCAATCGTACCCTGTTTATTAAAATGCGGATGGGAATTCAAATCAGAGGGCTGTCCATGCGTCGCCCATCTCGTATGTCCGATGCCGACGATACCGGGCAACGCTTCGCCGCCATGTGTCAGCTCCTCTAGCACCTTGAGCCGTCCCATTGACTTTACCATCTTAAGCTCTGTTCCGTCGTAAACTGCCATTCCCGCTGAATCATAGCCTCTATATTCAAGCTTGGCAAGCCCATCGAGCAAAATGGGTGCCGCCTGCTTTGTACCGATATAACCTACTATTCCACACATCTATTTTTCTCCTCATTAATCGGTTCCAAACGATTCACACAAATTACCACAACTTTTTAAAATACCGCGGGCTCATCGTACAGCTCAATATCATACGGTGAGGAAGGCGGTCGTAGTTTTTGCCAAGCAAAAAGCCTATGTATTTCCAGACACAGGTAACCAAAAATGGAATAATTAGATATCCTTTTCCTATTTCCTTAAAATACTTAAATGCAGCAAATACATATTTTTTTCCCTCGGATTCTGAAGAAATTCCCTCGAACACATCCGGGTGCATTGCCTGAGAAACCGCCAGATCAAAATTGCGTTTCAACTGCTGATGGTTTGTATAATTATGAGAGTGGATGACAACAGCACGAGAGGCATAGACAATTTTTTTCCCACGTTTGATCACCCCGGCTGCAAAAATCATGTCCTCGTTAAAAATTGTGCTCTTTACAAAGCCGCCATATTCATCAAAAAGGAACTTTTTATATGCTGCACAGACATTTGAGCAAAAATATGTCTTGATGCCAAGACGCTTTAAATCCTCCGCAGATTTGACCTCATCCTTGTCCGGATAATTGAAGGCACGGGCAAAGCATTCTGCAGGCGGGCTGCCTGCCGCCGCTGCCTGCCTTGCGTACGAAACAGCCACCGCTTCGTCCGAAAGAGGTCTCACCAGTTCTTCGATTAAACGCGCATCCTGTGGAACAGCATCCTGCGTCATGTAGACAAGTACATCGGCCTGCGAATGGGAAGCGCCTTCATTTCTTGTAAAACCGTGATCAAATTCTCGCCGTGTGATATGGTGGATTTCCAAGATCCGCGCCGTTTCCTCATTGACGCCACCAAAGAAAAGAGAATTCATGTACTTCTCTTCGGTGTTCATAAGAATAATTTTATTGACCTTTACCGTCTGTGCGGCCAGCATGCGAAGTATTTCAAGCAACCTCTCATCTGGCTTGTATGTCGGTATGATAACGTCTATTTTCATGTTTCGCTCCATTTCATTAATAGCTGATGGAGTAATTCGAAGCATCCGCCCCTATTTTACCACTGATCTCCTGCACAGTGGCAGACGGTGTATACGTTGCTGCTTCTTCGCCAAACAGAAGCTGGTGGAGCTGCGTGACATTGGCTGCCAAGTCCTTTGGAACAACACTGCTGCCGACTCTTCCCATCTTTCCGGTGCCACGCTCAAACGGAAATCCCGCCGTATCCGCAATACTATACTTCATGAAATCAGCGGCATATCCAATCATTTCCGAAGTGGAAAAGCTCGTAGAAATCATCGGAAATACCTCGTTGATAATATTATTCAATGTCGCGATATCGGACTGCTTCGCCTTCTTTACGACCTCCTGCAGCACCGTACGCTGGCGCTCCGTCCTCTTAAAATCGTCACCCGCCGTATAACGGATCCGGCAATAGGATGTCGCCTGAAGACCATTTAACACCTGAAGACCTGTTTGTGTGACCGGAATAATCGTCCCGCCCGTAACCTCCTGCGTGCCGATCTGATAATTGTTCAGATGCTCGATCTCCTCCGACTGAACATCGATCTCGATACCGCCAAGTGCGTCAATTGTCTTTGTCAGGGCACGGAAATCGATTGTTACATAATCGGTAATGTTCAAATCAAGGTTCATATTCAGCATGTTGATCGCCTGCTCCGGGCCGCCCTTCGCATACGCGGAGTTCGCCTTGTTATAGCTGTCGTTGCCGACGTTCAAATAGGTGTCGCGATAAACAGATACGAGCTTTGCGTCTCCGCTGTCTTCATTCAGGCTTAAAATCATAATTGTATCCGTCCTCGCACCCTTGCCGAGGTTATTATTCGCACTGATATCAACGCCAAAAAGCGCAACATTTTTGTAACCCTTCAGAGAGTCCAGTTCCGCAACCTCCTCATTAATTACAATGTCTTCCTCATTGATCTCCTGTACATCGATCTTATCCATTTTCTGAATAATAAAAAGGACGCCAATCATAATCGCGAGCACAAAAAATTCCAATACAAACAAAGCAATTCTTTTTTTCTTTTTCGCCTTTTTACGCTTTGCGGCTGCTGCGCGGTTTTTCTGGCCGGAGCCTCTTCCTGTATTTTCCGTATATCTTCTTTCTGCCATGTTGTTTTATACCTCTTGCTTTATATTATCCTAATATGCATTTTCATTAATGAATCCTCTGAAAATTGTCAAAAACATAATTTTGATATCAAATCCCATCGTCCAGTTTTCTATATAATATAAATCATATTCTACCCTCTTTTCAATAGAAGTATCGCCGCGCAATCCATTAATTTGCGCCCAGCCGGTAAGTCCGGGACGCACCTGATGCTTAACCATATAGCGCGGAATTTCCTCTTTGAATTTCTCAACAAACATCGGTCTTTCCGGTCTCGGACCGACAAGACTCATCTGCCCAATCAGGATATTAAACAGCTGCGGAAGCTCATCAATGCTCGTCCTTCTCAAAAATTTACCGATCTTGGTAACTCTTGGATCGTCCTTTGTCGTCCATGCCTTCTGCTCCTCTTCTTCCTCCTGCACATACATCGTGCGGAATTTATACATCTGATAAGGTTTGTTATGCAGACCGACTCTCTCCTGCGAAAAAACAACGGAACCCTTGGATGTCAGCTTAATGGCAAGCGCCGCAATCAGCATAATAGGAGAAGATACAATAATCCCGAAAAAGGACCCGACAACATCGACAATTCTCTTCGCAAGCACATTTAACGTATTGGTGAGCGGAACATGGCGGATATTGATCACCGGGAGTCCTTGCAAATCCTCCGTATACGGCCTATTCGGAATAATACCGTCATAATCAGGAATGAACTTCGTGTGTACACCCGATTTTTCACAAAGCGCCACAATCTCCTTCAGTCTGCCGTATTCAGCCAAACTCAGCGTAATCGCAATTTCATCTAATTTATTTTCCGGCAGAATGACAAACAAATTATCAATCCTCCCCAACACCTTGACACCCTTGTACATCGTCCCGTGCTCCACATGGTCGTCTAAAATGCCTCTGACCACATAACCCCACTGCGGATTGAACCGAATTTTATTAATATATGCCTCCGCCGACTTTGAATAGCCGACAAGCAACACATATTTCAGGTTATAACCCCGACGTCTAAAATAACGCAGCAGATACCGGATGACATTTCTAACAAATATCGCCGAAAAGACATTCACCGCCCAGAAAATAAAAATCATTTCACGGGAGAAATGCGGTTGGTTGATCACATAAAGTACAACCATAAAGGCAATGAGTCCGAGCGTATTGGCCTTGACAATGTTGAACAGCTCCCGTTTTCTGCCGGAAGCTCTCTTTGAATTATATAAGTCAAACTGATAATACAGCAGCATATAGCCGGGAACAATAAAATAAAGTGCCATAAAGTAGGTCTGCATCGGTAAACCCGATTCAGAATCCAACAGTCCGCTCCTAAATTTCAAAAACCAGGCAAACATATAGGAAAATACGACTACCATCGCATCAATTACTATATGAAGCCTGTTGAATATTCTCTGATTATCTTTAATCATAGCATTCTCCATTTTGGGGGCGGTATTCATCGTCCTCGGTCACACAGTGGCCGCCCAGCAACTATTTAATAAATATACAATAATTTGCCCCAAAGGGCAACCTGTATCCCCTGATCTATTTCTTAAAAAACTCTTAAAAAAATATTTCCTCATCCAAAAATCCTTCTGAACAGATTGATCCAGAGCTCTAGCTGAATGCGCACATAATTTTTGAAATAACGCGCGGAGTATGGATATTTTTTTCCCTGAGTACACATGAGATATCCCCGTTTCATACCTGAAAGATACTCCCTTCCGTAACCTTTCAACAAAAAGAACAGTGCTTTGGTTCCAAAGCCAATCATGAAAAACGGAAGATTCAAAAGAATCTGCCCGAGCGGCATATTTTTATAGATGACATACCAGCTGTTGCGCGCGGCCAGCCTGACCTTGAACGAATTATAGCGTGAACCGGTCACGCCGCTGCCCGCATGGTAGACGACTGCCTTTGGCGTATAACGATTTCTGTAGCCGCTGATTCTGGCGCGATACCCAACATCAACATCCTCCAAATAGGAAAAATGAAATTCGTCAAAATAGCCAAACTGTTCAAACAGTGCTCTGCGATAAATGGCCGCACCCGCGCATGCAGAAAAGACATCGACCTCTTTTTCATAATGCCGTTTATTTAAGTCCTTCCCAAGCGCAAACGCCCATCCGAGCGCACAGTACAGATCACCTGCACCATCAATCAGCTCCGGTCTGTTCATTTGCAGCATTTTGGCACTGACCGAAAAAATACGCTCATCCTTTGTAATCGCCGCATATAATTCTTTCACAAAATCCGGTTCCGCTTTCGTATCGTTATTCAACAAAATAACGTATGGCAGTCTCGTCCGTCTGATCCCCTCATTTACAGCACGGGAAAATCCAAAATTCTGAGACAGGCGCACAAGCTCCGCCTCCGGAAATTTTTGCTCAATCAGCTCCGCGCTTCCGTCTTCGGAAGCATTGTCCACAACGCAGATTTCAAACTCCTGATACGTCTGCTTTCTCAACGAATCCAAGCAAGCCTCAATATAAGCCGCTCCGTTATAATTTGGTATAATAATCGTTATCTGTGCCATTGCCACCTGCCCGTTACTTTCTTTTAAACTCCGCATACGGATCGTATACGACAATATAGTCTTTGGACATCGTCAGCTTATCTCCGCCTTCGATTGCCTTCTTTTTAATCATCATACAGTCAAGCGCAACGCCGTCCACCTGCTGCTGTAAGCTTGCACGGTGCAGATAGCCGGAATAATGTCCGTTCATACACCTGAAATTTGCGACAAGCCTGCCCTCCTCATTTCTCGAGTATCCAGCGCTCTCAATCCTGAAATACTTATCATAAACTTTGCCGCCGACCGCACCGACCTCTTTTCTTTCCAGATGGCTCGCAAGCTCTGCTTCCCAGTCCTTCGTCAACGGCTTTAAATTGTCCGCAAGAATCATAATATAATCTTCCTTGATTCCATCGATGTCTTCTTTCTTCATGACATCCCAGGCTTCCTTGGAAATGAGGCAAACCCTGGCATCCCGCACCATGTATTTTACCCTGAAAAAACCCAGATGCCGCGTATATAACACTTCCGCTTCCAGTCCCATCCGCTTTAAATGATCCTCAATCGCCCGTTTTCCGGCTTCATAGGCATAAATCTTGCTTTCCGGGTTATCCGCTGTAGATGACTCATGTGCGCGCCAGTGGTAGAGCACCTGCGGAATATGATACACTTCATGAGGAAGTAAATTCTCCACACAGCGAAAAATGAAATCATGATCCTGTGCGCCGTTATATTCACTTAAGAATCCGCCTGCATGCTCGGCAAGCTCCGCGCGTACAACAAAAAAGTGGCAGATATAATTATTGCTCCGAAGCAGGTCAATGTCGTAATCCGGCTTCTTATGACAGTCAAAGTAATTTTCACCTGCCGCATCAATTTTGTCCTCATCAGAATAAATAGCACTAATGCGGTTTTGGTAGACATTCCCATCCCGGTAAAGCCCCGCTTCCAATGCCATCATTACTTCATACAGGGCACTTGGCACAAGCAGATCATCATGATCAAGCAGACCGATATATTCGCCGGTTGCCATCGCAAGCGCCGCATTCGTATTCTCTGAAATCCCCCGATTTTTTTCGAGCTTTTGGTATTTGATCCGGTTGCAGCCTGTGATGTCGCCAAACCGACCGATCATGCCCATTACCGTATTCTTTACCTGATCGCCCTGACTGCCGTCGGCAATGCATAGCTCCCAATTATCATAGGTCTGATGGATGACCGATTCCAACATCTGCTTTAAGAACCCCAGGTTCGTCTCATAGGCCGGCACAAGGATGCTGATTTTGTAGCAGTGTGTAAAGCTGCTCTCCCGCTGCTGTTCAAGCTCTTCCTGTGTCGGCAGGGTGCTTATGAACAGGTCAGAATAATCCTCCTCTTCCCCATCCCTATTCAGTCGTTCCATTGCCTTATAAAACGTATGATAAAGGCCGTTGCGCTTTAAATAATGAATGCCCCGCTCGATATTCTGTTTATTCAACCGATTAACAATTTTGATATTCATTCTGAAATACCTGCAATTCCTCTGGTGTCCCAAGCACGTGCACCTTTTTTTCATCTATAACCGAAATCCGAACCTCGCCGCCCTGTCCGATCAAATAGTTATAAAGCGGCGCCACATATTTTTCCCCCTTTTCGAGGTTTTCATTTTTTAAATAGTATTCCTCGTACAGCCGTTCATACAGCCCGCAGCTTTTAAAATAATAAGCGCCCAGCGTGCAATAATCAGAAATACGCTGTTTTTCCCGTACTTCAATTGCCTTTTGGGTCCCGTCAAGCTTTACAAAACTCCAATGATCCCCCTGCGCATGAAAACACGGAATAAAACCATCTCCGGCAAGTTGTTCCGTTCGCATTTCGTCCGCTTCCACATAGGTGTCAATATTATAAATGAGCAGAGGCTTGTTTTTATTCCAAAATTCATTTGCGAGCAGCGCCGTCGTTGCCTGTCCATCCGTCTGCTCATCAAGCTCCATTACCCTGATATTCCGGATGCCTGCCGCCCCGCACTTCTCCGTAATGAAGCCGGAAGCGTCATCCTCCCTGCGCACAATAAAAAAATATGTATTCGCTTCGTCATAAAAACCGGCAAGGCTTTCCATCGACCATTCGAACAGGGTTCTGCCGCATGCCTCGATCTGATATTTAGGCACCTGATAGCCTGCCTTTCTAAACCGGGAGCCGATGCCCGCCATGGTAATCACGATTTCCATCATTTAATCACACCTGCTCTTTTTACATAATTCGTCCAACTCCCCAACCGACAGCTTTAAAAATTCATCCGGGCGCACGGTTCGGTCATCGACATAAAAGCCCCGATGCCCCGGCCACGGCTTTCCATAAATGATTTCGTCATAGGGAATCTCCCATTTTTCCAGCCATGCCAAAACGATCTTTGCAGTATTCGCATTAATCATACCAATGCTGCCCTGATAGCTATTCATATTCCGAGAAGTAAATAAAATAATTTTTGCACCCTGTGCCTTATAGTCGCGGATTTTCTCCACCATCTCAGGATATGGGATCAAGTCGCCATACTGCTCATCCTTTTTCTTGATCGGACAGATCGTCCCGTCAATGTCAAAAATAAAACTCATTCCTTCAAGCATTCATTTCCCTCCAGTTGTTCAAGGATGTCCAGCGCATTTAATAAAAATGCAAACACCTTTTTCTCTCTGTCAATATGCAGCGGCAGCATCGACAAAAACAGCGACGCCTCATATAACCTGATCAGTTTGTAGTCCAACCCGTTGTTTTGCAGATATTCTTGGAAAATGAGGATATACCGCTCATTATCACAATCTAGGTTCAGCTGAAAGCACATCTGCTCATCGAGCACAATTTCAAAAAGGCCACTGTTAAAGTAATCATAGCTTCCGCAAATCGAATGGGAAAGCTTCGCCAAATCGTAATACGGATTCATATAAAGAGAGGTTTCATCCGTCGCGCCCTTGGGATCTATGAGTTTCAAGAGCGAGGCTTCCCTGCCGTATAAAATATTGGAAAAACAAAGATCCCCATGTCCCACCACAAGAACGGGCTGAAAATGCCTGCCCTCCGTTATTTTTTCATAAACCCGTTTGTATCTTTCAAGCACCTCATCTATGCCGTCATAGCATGTTCCCGTTTTCAGAAGAGCCTCTATCGAAGCAAACTGCGGCAGGCTCTTCAGCCTTTCAATACGACTTTCCACCTTGCCGACATACAGTTCCCTTGCCGACCGCTCATATTCCTCCGCCGAAACCTGCTTTTGCTTTCTCATTCGAATGAAATGAAACAGCTTTTCCAGAATATCCCTAAATTCCTCCTGAGTAATTGACCCATGTACATAGCGGATCGCCAAATCGGTCATATGGTAACGCTGCATAGTATAGGAGGCACTCCCGGCTTCCTCTTTGAAATCAAATGGCATGACAAACCACATTTTCATCTCGTCGGGAAGCAGTGTGTAAAATTCGTACTCCGCACGTAGCTTTGCGGCATTTTTCGATCGTTTTACCACCATATAATCATCGCCCGAAAGCGCATTGAAAAAACGTGCGTCAAAACCGCTCGTAATAAACTGTCTGAACCGGCTAACATTTGATAGATCAACAAACGCATCCGTCTCAATCTTCTCAAATCGCTCCGCAATCTGCTCATCCTGACTGGCCAAATATTGACCATAATTTGTATAGATCATCGCCGCCGTGCGGCCTCCGCATACAACGCGGTAATTTTCATTCACATAACACGCCTTTTCAAGCAACGTTTCAAGCGACAACTCTTCGCCGATGCCGAAATCGGAAAACATTCGGAAAATAACCTGATTTGCATCATTGCCCGAAAGCTCTCCCTGCCCCTTTAATGTCTCAGCCTCTAAAAATCGAAAGACCGGCGGTTGTTTCAGCAGATGCTCTTCCATTCGCTCCTTTAAAGAGATGCGTTTGAAGATCGTATTACCGAAGCTCTTTTTCCCTGTAATATTTCTGATTTCCTGATTTGGTTTTCTCGAATCATCATAGATGACAATGATCTTTTTCATGACCTGTAATCCTCTTTCTTCTCTTGCCGATCCCGCGCAAACAGCAAAATAATGAGCGACACTAATGTAAAAGCCGCAATCAGTACAACACTCCAGAATGTATAGATGCGCATGAGCGCATTATGGGTTGTCGACAGAATCGAAGAAATATAATCTGAAAATGTCACCGTTGTAAACGGGATGTTGTAAAGTGCCGCCACTCCATACAATACAGCGCTCTCTAGCAGCCACGCGCCAAAGGAAAGCAGCAGCATCAGGGCGTAGCGTCCCGAAACAAGCTCCTTTACATAATCATAGCCGCGCTTTAACACATCCAAACCTCGCAATACGGCAAGGGAACGCTTCGAACTCCGGCTTGTAATGATATAGTTGTTCAGATATCCATAAACAGACGGAAATATCCAGAATATAAACAAAATCACGATGACAAACAGTGCAAGAAACAGTGCCGGCAGCGTGAGGTGCCCCGAGACGAGCAATTGAAACGGCAATAAGATGAGGACAAGTGCCATCGTGTCAAAGAAGCGATCCACAACTACGCTGAACAAACCGATCTGCACACTTTTTGTCATGCTGGAAAAGGTGTAAACCCGGTAAAGCTCACCGAGTTTAAACGGGATGAGCAAATTGAACAGCGTTGTCCGCAGATAAGCAGACACAAACCGTTTGAATTCTATTTTCTGTTCGAGCAGCACCAAATACAGCCGCATCATCTTTACCAGATGAACCGCGAGGAAGCCGGTAAGCAGCAGCGGTATGATCCAAATCCCATTCATTCTCATGCGATGATATCCGCCTCATACGTTTCTATTTCTTTTTCTCTATAGTCTCGATGAATCACTGTTGGGTCGCGGTAATAAGCAGTCAGCATTTTTAAAACGGTGACGGCCTGATCGACCATCTTTACATTGGACACCTGATCCTCCTCGCGCCATGAAATCGGATAAAAACGAATATCCTGCTGATAATATTCGCCGGCAAGGATCATACAGTAATTGAACATCAAATTATCCGGGAATTTTTTATAATACTCGTTCTTTAGCATATTCACACGATACATATTTAATCCCGAGCCAAGATCGAAAATTCTCTTTCTGACGACTGCCGCAAACAGAAAATCATAAACCAGATTGCCAAAGGTGCGAAATGCTGAATAGCCTTCGAGCTTTGAGCCTCTCATAAAGCGGGCACCAAGCACACAGTCATGCTTTGCATAATAACGGGTTTTTAACACCCGAAGGAAATCCTCCAGCCTCCCCTGGTCGTCTCCGTGCAAAACAATAATATAATCAAAACCACGGTCCTTCGCGTAGGAAAAAGCAACCTTATGCGAACCGCCAAGACCATAATTTTCTTTATTTCTTAAAAGCTTCACCGGAATATCGGGATGCCGCTCCATAAAGCCCTTCACAACAAGCTCCGTATCATCCGTACTGCGGTTGTTCACGACAATGACTTCCGTAATATAATGCATCATGTCCGAATCAAGCTGTCCGAGTACCCTAATGATCTGTTTCTGGCAATTGTATGCCGGGATAAAAAGCAAGATCCTGTCCTTCATCGTATTCCTCCTCGTTACTGAGAATCCACCAAAACCGCTCTATTGCAGTTTTTCCAGAATGCCGCTGTTATTTAAGTCAACCGGCTCCACGACCGTGTCTGCCGGATAGTCAAAGCCATCGGGAATAAAGGTCGTCTGGTTCTTATAATCATAAAGACACATTTCCTTTTGGTTATTCGTATAATAGGCCGCGCTCTTTGCCGCTTCGGAGCCTAGAAGATTCAGCACCGACTGGTTGTAATGCCATTCGTCCACCATATACTCTGTGCTGATGCCGTTCAGCACCGTCGTACTAAGCGCATAATAGCCGCTCGTTTTGCACATTTCAAGCTGTGCGTTAATAATATCATTAAAATACTGGTTGCGCGTAATCGTGCGTCCCGGTGTAATGATAAACACCTTATGCACACCGCCGATAAATAGCGGGCGAATGATATTATCCATATTTTCATTATATTTTTCCGCCGTAACATTGTCCGCTGCGTCTGATTCGCCTTGGAGCCAAATCACATACTGCCTGCGGATATAATAATCATTACTTTCCAACCATACCTGTGCGCGTGCCTGACGCTCCTTGAAATCGCTCGTAACCGGAGCGCTTAGCCAGTAGGCGGTGTCTGTTCATAATAGGTATTGGCAAATGCGGAAATAAGAGAACCTCGTTTTGCGCCGGGCAAATCCATGATCCCATTGATGTTGTTCTCATTCGTACCAAACGGTTCCGTAATCGGATAAAGCCTTGTCGGATCCGAGATTGCACGAAATTCATAACCATGTCCCTGGGGCACCGTCGGCGCGTAGGACGCATCGCCGCCACAGCCTGACATGTTGCTTTGTCCCATAAAAATCACAAGATCCACGACAACCTTGCCATCCTCCGTCTTTACTACGACGTCATCCAAGGCCGTCAATTCCTCCTCCACAACATTGACGGAGACCGAATCCTGAACCTCCGATACCGGAACTGCGGAATAAGATACCGTATCGTCCTGTACCGTATTTTCAGTAGCTGTTTCCTCAGTCTCCATTTCCGGCTCTTCCATTATCACGACAGGATTTTCCGTCAGCCCATTTTTTTGATCTCCCCGCAACCGACCGCAGCCGGACAAGCAGCCAAGAAACACAACTGCAAGAAGTCCAATCCTCATTCGTCTATGTGGTTTCCGGGTTTTGCATCCCCTGTCTGTTTTCTTCACTTTTATCATCCTTCTTTTCCAGCGTCAGCTTTCTGCTGATAAAATTATAAATCATGACAATTCCTGTTGCAATAAACTTAGCAAAGTAGGCTGCCAGCACCTGTCCGCTTTCCACAAACGTAAAGCCAATGCCATAAAGGAAGCTGTTGAAGCTCTCCATAAACAACTGCAGCCAAGGCCAATTGTGATAGACCGCATCCATACAGAGCCAGAGCACGACCGTATTGATCCCAAGTCCAATCAGGCTCAAAATCAAGAAAATAATAAATTCCTTTCTTTTGTCGGCATCATCCTTACGTACAAACACAAATGCCATGCTCGCCAGATAGTTAAAAATTAGCGAAATCGTAAAACCGGCTACGCCTGCTAATAAATAATCATATTTCCAATCAATCAGATTCAGCACCATGGAATATATGACAAAATCAATGAAAAACGCGATTCCACCCACCACACCGAACTTCAATATCTGTTTCACTAATTTCTTTTTCTTATCCGTCTTCGTCATTTGCCATTCTTCCTTCTATTTTCTGTCTCTCTCTATTTTTTTATTCAATTCTCGAAAATCGCTTAAGGATTGCCTGCCTATTTTGAAAATACGCCGCAAATTAATAGAGTTCTTGCCCCCCTGCCTCGGGCGGAATGTAATCGGAATATAAAACAGCTTCCTGCCGTGCTTCGTAAATAATACCGTCAAAAGAACATTTGATAAAAAGAAATCCTTCGGCACATAAGCGATCTCTGCCTCAAGCGTCTTTGCCTTCATCAACCGAAACGGTGTATTCGCATCCTTAACCGACACCTTAAAGCAAAGCTTGATTACCAATTTAAGCACCTTCGTCACAATAACGCGAGAAAATCCATCCTCTCGCCTATTCCGATAACCGATCAGCATATCATAACTCTCCCGCTGCTCCCAAAAAGCCGCAAATTCATCTGGCAGCGTCTGTCCGTCTGAATCGGTCTGAAATATATAATCCGCATGTTGCTGCAGCGCATAATGATAGCCGTACAGCAGTGTCGAACCGTGCCCGCTGTTTTCTTTTGTCATCGGAACAAGCGCAGGCCGTGTCTTCGCGCACTCGCACAGCGTCTCATATGTGCTGTCCCTGCTTCCGTCATTCATAATCACAAGCCTGCTTTCTGCTCCCGCTTTCTCAACGACCGGATACCAGTCGTCGACCACCTGACGAATCGTTTCCTCTTCATTGTAAGCCGGCATGACAATATACAAGCAATCACCCATTCTTCTTTTCCCCTTTTCCTCTGACCTCACACTCTTGTACGTTCTTGCAATCCGCCGGAATATCTGTTCCGTGTGATAGATTCCGTGCAATAGAAACGAGAGCAAGTGCCGTCATTCCTATCGTAAACAAATAATACAGCGCTCCTACACAGATTTTCGATGGGACAGATTCGCTGAACACCCGCAACACAAAAAACACCGCAAACAACACAGCCACGTAGGCCACTTTGATAAACTCAGCCTGCTCCTTTTCGTAGAATAGAGCGGCAACGAGCACAAGTACAAAAAAATCATAGGTTCTGTGATAGGTCACGATCAAGGACCATAGTGTCAGAAGTCCGATGGTAAGACCATCGCTGCCCTGCGGCAATAACAACATCATGCAAAACAGCAGCAGCATGACGATGCCGGCTAACACAAACGAAAAACCGGAGCCCGAAAACAGTGCCCCGAAATCAAGCCCTCCCTCAGAAGCCAATGCCGACGAAACCTGAAGCGGCTCCAGAAGCATATCAAAAAACGTCGCATCCAGCCACAACGCCGCAACAAACGTCAGTCCAATGTGGACGAGTACCGAAGCGGCAAGCTCCTTGTACCTTCTTTTATAGATAAAATACAGTGCAAGCGGAACCGTCAGCGTATATTTAAAATAGCATAGGACCAGACTTACAATCATCGGGATTTCTCCCTTTTTTCTTTCCGAAAAGTAAACGGCCAATAGAAAGAAAAAAAACGAAAACAGTGTATGCTGCCCTACGCCAAGCTGGTTCCGGTACGGCGTCCCTGCAAGCATCAGCAGCATCAAAAGCGTAAAGGTGTCACGCTTCATCTGCTTTAGAAATGTCTTTTTTAGTAACCAGATGATACCGACCGTAAACAACAGGTTTGATGCAAGCCACGCGTAACGCGCAGCGAGCGGCGGCAAAAGCGTATATGGAAGTAGCAACATTAGAAGAGATGGAAATTGATTGGCCTCCATCTGCTTGAAATATTCCTCATAACCATATTGCTTCAAGATGCCGGATGGCGCAAGCGACTCCTGATAGGGGTTGATTTTAAGCGCAAATACCTTTGCGGCATCCCACTGGAAATCCTGGCTAAAGGCCGCTGCGTTCCGGCAGCCCTGTACGATAGAGATCAGTGCAGGCAATGCAACCATCGCCAAAATCACTATACGCAGTTTTTTATTTTCCCATACGTGTTCCACGAATCTGTTCATCTGATCAATTTACCATATCCATCTCTATGATTCCAAATACCGTGTTTAGATCTCCGCAATCACGGCCTGCTTCAACGCTTCCAGACGCTGCTCTGCATCCGCAATGCTCGTTCCCTTAATACCCATGTAAAATTTAATCTTCGGTTCCGTGCCGGAAGGTCTTGCACAGCACCAGGAATTATTTTCAAGATCAAAATACAGGACATTGGAGTCCGGAAGCCCCGTCAATGTTTTTTCTCCCGTTTCCATATCGGTGATCTCGTCCGCACTGTAGTCACGGAATTTTAGCACCTTCAAATTGCCAAAAGACTTTGGCGGATTTTTACGCAGGCGATTCATGATCTCCTCAATTTGCTGCGCACCCTCCATGCCTTTGAGCGTGATTGTATGCATTCCTTCCATGAAATATCCGTATTGTTCGTAAATACGCAGCATCTGATCCCAAACAGTGATTCCCTGATGCTTGCAGAAAGCAGCCACTTCGCACAGACACATTACAGCCACAATTGCATCCTTGTCCCTCGCATGGGTGCCTGCAAGGCACCCGTAGCTCTCCTCAAGACCGAATACATATTCATAGGTGTGGTTTTGTTCAAATAGCTTAATTTGCTCTCCAATGTACTTAAAGCCTGTCAACACCTCAATCAGCTTTACATCATAAGCCTTCGTCAGCTCATCGGCAAGATTCGTCGTAACGATCGTCTTGACAAGTGCGGCATTGTCAGGCAGTGTGCCCGTCGCCTTGCGTTCGCGCAAAATATATTCGGCAATCAGCATGCCGGACATATTACCCGTAAATGAAACATATTCACCCGTTTTGGCATCCTTCGCATAAATACCGAGACGATCCGCATCGGGATCGGTCGCAAGTACGATATCCGCATCCTTTTCCTTTGCAAGCTCCAGTGCTAACGTAAATGCTTTCGGATCTTCCGGATTCGGGTATTCCAGCGTCGTGAATTCTGGATCCGGCAGCTCCTGTTGGGGCACAACATAGACGTGCCGAAAGCCAAGTTCAGAAAGGATTCTTCTGACCGGCAGATTGCCTGTTCCATGAAGCGGCGTATAAACAATTCTGATATCATTTGCCACTGCTTTGATAATTTCCGGATGGATAATCAGCTTCTTTAATTCCTCAATATAGGCATCGTCGATTTCCGTACCTATCATATGATAAAGCCTGTCTGCGATTGCCTGTTCTTTCCCTATTGTCTTTACGTCGTGGTAATCTGTCACATTTTTCACTTCATTAATAATATCCGTATCCTTCGGAGCCGTAATCTGCGCACCATCCTCCCAATACACCTTATAACCGTTATATTCCGGCGGATTATGGCTTGCGGTCACAACAATGCCCGCCGTACAGCCAAGCTTCCTAACCGCAAACGACAATTCCGGTGTCGGGCGTAGCGAAGGAAATAAATATGTCTTAATACCGTTTGCATTCAGACACAGCGCAGCTTCCTCCGCAAACTCCGGAGAAAAATGGCGGGAATCATAAGCGAGTGCCACGCCCTTATCCTGTGCGCCCTGTTTAATAATATAGTTGGCAAGCCCCTGCGTCGCCTTTCTTACTGTATAGAGATTTATACGGTTCGTTCCCGCACCGATTACACCGCGCAAACCGCCTGTACCAAATTCCAGTTCCTTATAAAAACGATCCTGTATTTCCGCCTCGTTTCCTTCTATCTCTGCAAGCTCTTCCCTCGTGCCCGCGTCAAAATAGTCATCCTCTTTCCAAAACTTATATTGTGACGTGTGATCCATTGTCATTCCTCCTCATTGATCCTTTCATTTTTGCAGAAAATTTCTCTGCCTTTCTCACTTCAGTAAACTAGATTTCCCTATTATTCTACCATGCTTTTCGGCTCTCCCCGTAGCACATAGTTGCTGTAATCGAGCGAAAAATTCGGATTAAAATACGGATCGCCTGCCTCCAGGACAGTTTTCCATCTTTCTTTAAACAATTCACTTTCTCTGTCGTAACGCGCCGCGTTTTCTTTTGTGGCTTCATCCGATGCATCGAGTCCTCTTGATTTTGACTCATAATGGAACAGCTCCGCAAACGGCGTAAATACATTGAGATAACCCTTTTCTCTGAGCCGCAGACAGTAATCCACATCATTCAGTGCGATCGCAAGCATCTCGCAAAGTCCGTCAACCTCATCGAACACCGTCTTTCGCGTCATCATACAGGCTCCTGTCACGGCTGATACATCCTGTGCGTAACACAGACGACCCATGTAGCCCAAATTCTCCTTGGGCATTCTATAGTGGGAATGTCCGGCTGTGCGATGTGCGCCAAGGCCAAGTACGATTCCCGCGTGCTGGATCGAATAATCCGGATAATAAAGCATGCAGCCGACTGCACCGACATCCTCTCTCTGCGCGTACATCAAAAGCTCCTCCAGCCAGCTGCGAGTAATGACCTCCGTATCATTATTCAAAAGGACAAGGTACTTTCCCTTCGCGAAGCCCGCGCCAAAATTATTGACGGCGGAATAATTAAACGCACCCTTGTATTTCCGGACACGAATGGCCGGATGCATTTCCAATGTCTTATAATACGAAAAGGTCTCTGCCTGCGTACTGCCATTCTCAACTACGATAATCTCATAATTCTCATATGACGTCTTTGTTAAAATAGAATCGATGCATCGGCGCAAATCTACAGCGTGATCCTTGTTTGGTATCAGAATCGAAACCAATGGTTTCTCCTTCAGATGATAGCGAATCCTAAAAATAGTCTCAAAGGCTCTCGAGCTTTCGATTTGAAACTGTTCAAAGCCACAAGCCGTTAAATGGGCAGCAACTGCTCCTTTCGCCGCATCAATCGCATACGTCTTAGCATGGATATCCGAAGCGGTGCTGCCCGCATGGGAACGCCAGTAATACAAAATTTTTGGCACATGCACAATCCTCTCAGCAGCAGCCGTCAGGCGTAAAATCACATCATGATCCTGACTGCCGTCAAACTCACTGCGAAACAGCACATCATCCTTTAACAGCTTTACTGAAAAGACAGAAAAATGACAGATGTAATTATTTGCGCGTAAGTTATCAATGGCAAAATCCGGTTTAAAATGCAGTGTAATCATATGGTCGATGCTGTCACCTTGAAAGGTTGTCTCGTCGCAGTAAATATAATCCGCATCCTGCTCGCAAATGGCCTTCATATACTCATACAGGGCGCAGGGGTGCAGCAGATCATCATGATCAAACAAGCCAATATACTCCCCTGTTGCAAGGGAAAGGCATGCATTCGTATTTCCCGAAATACCAAGATTGCTCGGCAATTTTTCATATTTAATCCTACTGCTTAAAAGTCCCGCTTCCTTTGCAACAAATTCGTCATTTTTCATTAGCTCAAGGCAAATCCGCTCAACATCCTGGTGCTGTTCATCAGAGCCATCAGCCAGACACAGCTCCCAGTTTTGGTAAGTTTGTGAAAGCACAGAGCCAATCATTTCCCGCAAAAACTTTTCAGGGGTATTGTAAAGCGGCACAAGAATACTGAATTTGATATCCTTTATAAACTTCGTATTGCGCTGTTTTTCTGCCTCATCCAAAGAAGGCATGCTTTGCGTGCCGTAGCTTTTGTAAGCTTTGCGCTCGATCTGCTTACTCTTGAGCTTGCACATCAGATTTCTAAAATTCCCATACCGTCTGATACGAATAAAAAAATTCTTCGTGTGGCTCCAAACCAAACGAAACGGATAAATAGCCCGCCAAAGCTTACTCTTTCTGATTTTGTCCAGCTTATAGGTCAGATCGGCATTTTGCGCCTCCACAGAAACAAGCGCCTGCGTCAGCCCTTCATTTTTCGCCAGCTCTTTTTCATAAAGTGCTTTATAATAATCATATTTCTTCTCTGAATAATCCATCTCTTGAGACATAATACTCCCCTATTGTTACATATTTTCGACCCCAAAGCTTTGATATAAACAACATTCCCAGTGAATAGGCACGATCCTGCTCTATGGCAGAGGCTGGGATCCTGCATACAAAACCGGCCAGCTTTGCATTTTTTGCCTTCTGAAATACCAGTTCCACGTCCTCACGATATTTCGGACTAACTGGTGCCTCCATACAGCGTTTCTTTTCATATGCTGTTTTTTCCTGCAGGCAAAGCCGCCGTTCATACATCGCATTGTCACTATTTAATAAAACGGCCCAGCCCTCGAAACGGTAAACATCCTCCAGTCCCTTGCCGACAGCACGTTCCAGTCCAAATTCTTCGACATGAAAATGTAGCCGCCGATTCTGCTTTCCCGTCAGCTTCGATTTTATAATGATCGGATTTTCATAGTTTCTTTTTTCATAGTCGGCCTGTACATTTGGTTTGAACTCAAGTGTGTCCGGTATCAGGTTCTTATTATAAAAAGGATCCAACCCTTCCGTCAGCCATGCATGCTGCTCATAAAACAATGCCCGCTCGGATGCCAGCCTTGCGTACTTTTCATCATCAAGCTTGTCGGCGCCGCGCGAAAGGGACTCATGGTGATAGAGCACACAG
>CAZBRY010000007.1:15674-24700 GCA_964494285.1 uncultured Lachnospiraceae bacterium | reverse complement strand
ATGAACAGCACCGCCGCTTCTATTACTAATGGGTGAAAATCAATGTCGCTAAAATTATTTCCTTGCGAGAGGGTGCGCGTTCCAGCCCATTTACGGATTACGCGTCCTATTATAATAACTATACCGGCTCCTATGCGGTAATCGCTTCTATTTCAAGGGCAAGCATCAATGGATTAAGTATTTTTGAAGCACCGGAACGTCGCACAAATATACTAAATTTTTTTGGTTGCCATTGAAAAAAAATGTGTTTTGTGCTAAAATATAAAAAAATATACAATCATGTATATTATAACAATCAATTAGGGAGGAATTTTTTATGAAAAAGAAATTAATAAGCATTATGCTTTGCGCTGCTATGACTGCCACTTTACTGGCAGGCTGTGGCAGTTCTGCAGCAGCTCCGGCGGAGGAAGCTCCTGCTGTGGAAGAAGCAGCACCGGAAGAGGCTGCGGAAGAAATCGCCGCACCGGAAACCGCTTCAACTCCTTCGGAGGACGGCTATGAATTAGCGCTCGTTACGGATCTTGGTACGATCGATGACAAGTCCTTTAACCAGGGAGCCTGGGAAGGTCTTAAGAAATACGCAGAAGAGAACAATATTTCCTATAAATATTATCAGCCTCAGGAAGGTACGACGGATTCTTACGTGGAGACGATCGGTCTTGCAGTTGAGGGCGGCGCAAAATTAGTCGTATGTCCCGGTTTCTTATTTGAAGAACCAATTTTTATTGTTCAGGATCAGTATCCTGACGTACACTTTATCCTGCTTGACGGCGAGCCGCACAATGCTGATTACAGCGAGTTTAAGACCGGTGCTAACGTAATGCCCATCTTATTCCAGGAAGACCAGGCTGGTTTCCTTGCAGGCTATGCAGCAGTAAAGGATGGCAACACAAAGCTTGGTTTCATGGGCGGCATGGCTGTTCCTGCCGTTATTCGTTACGGCTACGGTTTTGTACAGGGAGCTGACACAGCAGCAGCAGAAGACGGCGTAAAGGTAGACGTGATGTACAACTACACAGGCGCATTTGCTGCAACTCCAGAAGCACAGGCGATGGCAGCAAGCTGGTATCAGAATGGAACAGAGGTAATCTTTGGCTGCGGCGGCGCGGTAGGTAACTCCGTAATGGCAGCTGCAGAGGAAGCCGGCACGAAGGTAATCGGCGTTGACGTTGACCAGTCTTCTGAGTCCGCAACCGTTATCACATCCGCTATGAAGGAATTAAGTATTTCTGTATACGACGGCGTAAAGGCCTTCTATGATGGTTCTTTCCCGGGTGGCGAAACATCTGTCTTCTCAGCAGTAAACGACGGTGTTGGTCTTCCTATGGAAGCATCCAAATTTACAACCTTTGCGCAGGCTGATTATGATGCGTTATTCGAAAAGCTCGTAAACGGCGATTTTGAAATCAATAATTCCACAGAAGATTCTACAACGGCAGACTTAACATTAAGCAGCACAACCGTTACATTCGTCGAGTAATTCTATGTAAACGTAACAGTTCCTTGCTTACCAGTGGTGCCGATGTCGTTTTTAGACGGCATCGGTACCATTTTAATTATAAAGGAGTTTCAAAGAAACTCCTTTATAATTAAAAACAAATGCGTTATATATAAATAAATCAGATGGGGGATAGCTTATGGACTACATTATCGAGATGCTGCATATCACGAAAGAATTTCCCGGCATCATCGCAAACGACGACATTACCCTGCAGGTAAAGAAAGGGGAAATTCATGCTCTGCTCGGTGAAAACGGCGCAGGGAAATCCACATTGATGAGTGTTCTCTTCGGATTATACCAACCTGAACACGGTATCATCAAAATCAAAGGCGAAGAGAAAAAAGTCAACAGTCCTATGGACGCCAACGCATTGGGCATCGGTATGGTACATCAGCATTTTAAGCTTGTACACAACTTTACGGTTCTGCAGAACATCGTTCTGGGGGTGGAAACTGTCAACAAAGGATTCCTGCAAATAGCTGAAGCGCGAAAAAAAGTGGTTGCGCTTTCGGAGCAGTACGGGCTTTATGTGGATCCCGATGCCCTGATCGAGGACATTACTGTAGGAATGCAGCAACGTGTCGAAATACTCAAAATGCTTTACCGTGAAAATGAAATTTTGATTTTTGATGAGCCGACTGCGGTTCTGACGCCTCAGGAAATTGATGAATTGATGAAAATCATGAAAGGGCTTGTCAAAGAAGGAAAATCCATCCTTTTCATCACGCACAAGCTCAATGAAATCAAAGCCGTTGCTGATCGCTGTACGGTTCTTCGTCGCGGTAACTATATCGGCACCGTCGATGTTTCTGAAACGTCAAAGGAGCAGATGTCCGAAATGATGGTTGGCCGTAAAGTCAATCTTTCGATTGAAAAAGAAAACGCAAAGCCAAAGGAAGTTGTTCTTGCGCTCAAGCATCTCGTTGTAAAATCCCATCATGAAGGCCATACAAAGGATGTCGTTTCCGATGTCAGCTTCCAGGTGCGCAAAGGAGAAATTGTCTGTATCGCCGGTATTGACGGAAATGGTCAGACGGAGCTTGTACAGGCGATCACCGGTCTGGGGGAAACGACTGCCGGTTCTGTTGAAATCAATGGAGAAAATATCACTAAGAAATCCATTCGCTATAGAAATACCCACGGAATGTCACATATTCCGGAAGATCGTCATAGATTTGGCCTCGTTTTGGATTATAATCTTGCCTATAACCTCGTTTTGAAGCAGTACTTCATGAAGGAGTTTCAGGCGGGCGGCTTTTTAAAACGAGATAAAATTCGAGAACATTCCGAGCTTTTGATTGAGCAGTTTGATATCCGAAGCGGCGAAGGCGGCGACACCGTCACACGAAGCATGTCCGGTGGCAACCATTTCGATGAATCCCGAAATACTCCTTGCCGTCCAGCCTACTCGGGGACTGGATGTCGGAGCAATCGAATATATCCATAAACAGCTTGTTATTCAGCGTGATAACGGTTCCGCCATCCTGCTCGTCTCTCTGGAGCTGGACGAGGTTATGAATTTAAGCGATCGTATCCTCGTCATGTTTGAAGGGAAAATTGTCGCGGATGTCAATCCGAAGGATATTACGATCCAGGAGCTTGGATTGTATATGGCCGGCAGCTCTCCCGAAGCTGCCGCGAACAAAAATACGGAAGGGGGAAACAGCGATGAAACATAAATCAGGCAGAAATTATGTTGGTGTCCTCTCTTCTTTATTTGCAATTGTCATCGGTCTGCTGGTCGGTCTTCTCATATTGCTGATTTGTAATCCGAGACAGGCTCTGCCGGGGTTTGCCACAATTCTGACAGGTGCCCTGACGCACGGCAGGAAAGGAGTCGGACAAGTATTCTATTATGCCACGCCAATCATTCTGACAGGTCTTTCCGTCGGCTTCGCGTTTAGAACCGGACTGTTCAACATCGGTTCCTCCGGACAGTTCATCGTAGGCGGCTTCGGTGCCGTTTATGTCGGCATCATGATGAAGAGCCTCGGCAATGTTCACTGGGTGGTCGCCCTGCTCGCCTCCATCCTGTTTGGTGCAGTCTGGGGACTGCTCCCGGGCATCTTAAAAGCATATTTCAACGTGAGTGAAGTTATTTCCTCCATCATGATGAATTATATCGGCATGTATCTCGTCAACTGGACTGTGAAAAGCACAAAACCGCTGTTCAATAACCTGCGCAACGAATCGCATCCTGTTGCCAAGACTGCTAATATTCCCAATATGGGGCTGAGTAAAATTTTTCCTGATTCCAGCGTAAATGGAGGCATTATTCTCGCAATCCTTATGGTCATTCTTATTTATATCGTTTTGTACCGCACAACCTTTGGATATGAATTGCAAGCCTGCGGCTTTAACCGTGATGCCAGCAAATTTGCCGGTATTAATGAAAAACGCGGTATTGTCCTTTCCATGACAATCGCGGGCGCTATTTCCGGCATGGCGGGCGGTCTTTTGTACTTGGCGGGTACAGGAAAGCATATCGAAATCGTGGATACGATTGCTGACGAAGGCTTTACTGGTATTTCCGTAGCGATGCTCGGTCTCTCTCATCCAATCGGTGTACTGCTTTCCGGTATTTTCATCGCTTATCTGACAGCTGGCGGATTTTATTTACAGCTTTATGAATTTTCAACAGAAATTATCGACATTATCATTGCCGTAATTATTTACTTTAGTGCCTTCTCACTGATTATTAAAACCTTTATTGTGAAGAGCCGGGTAAAGCAGGCAGAAAAGAAAGCAACCTCGTTAAAAAGGCCCGATTTGACCGAGAAGGGAGGGGATGAAACATTATGAATGTAATTTATTTTATTTTTCAGCAGATGATGTTTTTTACGATTCCTTTGTTAATCGTAGCAATCGGCGGCATGTTTTCAGAGCGAAGCGGTGTTGTCAATATTGCATTAGAGGGTATTATGACGATGGGCGCGTTTTGCAGTATCCTGTATCTGAATTTGTCAGGCGGCAAAATGAGCGGTCAGGGACAGCTTTTGATCGCCATTTTAATCGCGATGGTTTCCGGCATGATCTTCTCGCTGTTCCATGCCTATGCTGCGATCCACATGAAAGCGGATCAAGTCATTTCCGGTACGGCGCTTAATATGTTTGCCCCTGCCTTTTCGATCTTCGTTGCCCGCGTCATTCAAGGCGTACAGCAGATCCCGTTTGTCAATACGTTCCGTATTACTTCCGTTCCGGTACTTGGCAACACCCCGTTTCTCGGTCCGCTGCTGTTCCAGAACACCTACATTACAACCTATATCGGAATCGCTATTCTAATCCTTTCCTGGGTTGTACTATACAAAATGCGCTTTGGACTAAGACTGCGTGCATGCGGTGAGCATCCACAGGCTGCGGATAGTGCGGGTATCAATGTATATAAAATGCAGTATGCGGGTGTTTTGATTTCCGGTGCGCTCGGCGGGCTTGGCGGACTTGTCTTTGTCGTTCCGACTTCGACAAACTTTAATGCGACCGTGAGCGGCTATGGTTTCCTTGCCCTGGCCGTGTTGATCTTTGGCCAATGGAAGCCGTGGAAAATCATGTGGGCTTCCCTGTTCTTCGGTCTGATGAAAGCGATCGCTTCGGCTTATTCCGGCATCCCATTTCTTGCCGCACTGAACATCCCGAGCTATCTGTATAAAATGATTCCCTATATTGCAACGCTGGTCGTTCTGATCTTCACTTCCAAGAACAGCCAAGCGCCGAAGGCATCAGGCGTTCCTTACGATAAGGGCGCAAGATAATAAAGATAAGAGGGTGTCCCAATGGACATCCTCTTGTTTTTATTATATAACTTATATTTTACTCTATTCTTTCGAAATATAAAATATACCGATTGCGTCGGGTCCAGAATAGGTGCCGACTACAGAGCCCATGCAGACATTTGCGAGAATGTTCTTTACACCGTCTTCTTCAAGTGCTTCCTGCAGCGCTTCGCCGCGGCTTTGAGCATCGGCATGGCCGACAAGCACCGGGAGTCCCTCCTCCTGTGGCAGAGCCAACATTTTCTCCCGCAGCCACTTGATGGCCGACTTCTTTCCTTTTGCCTTATCTGCCATCTCGATCTTCCCGTTGGCAAGTGTGATAATCGGATGCAGATTCAATACACCGCCGATAAAAGCAACTGTCGGAGATATCCTGCCGCCCTTTTTTACATAGTCGAGCGTATCCAGCACAACGAACAGACGAAGCCGCGGAATATAAGAATATAACGCATCTGTAATCTCCTGTGCGCTTGCGCCGTCATCACGCAGCTTTGCGGCAATTGTGACGAGCAGGCCGAGCGCACTTGTCACATTCATCGAATCTATGATTGTAATGCGGTCAGATTCCAATGCCTCCTTGGCAATGACCGCAGACTGATAGGTACCGCTTAATTCCTTGGAAATATGAATGCTGATAATCTCGTCGCCCGCATCCAGATACTCTTGAAACTTTTTCTCGAATTCATAGGGATTCACCTGTGCCGTCTTGGGCAACTCGCTGGTAGAAACAAGCTTTTTATAAAATTCCGCATCAGAAATATCAATTCCGCTCCTGTAGGAATGTTCGCCAAAGCTCACGGTCAATGCCATCACATCGACATTCAACTCCTTTGCCCTCTCCAATGAGATGTCACTCGTGCTGTCTGTAATAATCCTGATCATGATAATATCCCTTTCCTTGTATGACATAGTTTTGCAAACTACTTGTTGTCCTTTTTATATCAGTTTACGTGTTTTCACCACTCTCGTCAATACTTTTTTTGAGTTTTAAAAAATATCCAGCCACGGCGTGTCCCAACGATATTTTTCCATATCTACATGTCCGTCCACAAATTCTATTCCGTCCGCCTCAAGCATTTCCCTTTGCTTGTTCGGTCCCCCAAACGCAAAGCCCTGCGCGGTATAGCCGTCCTTTGTAACAACCCTATAGCACGGAATATCGTTTGCATTCGGGTTGACATGCAGCGCATAACCCACGACCCGCGACCAGCGTCTATTTCCCGCCAGTCTCGCCACCTGTCCATAGGACGCTACCGTACCCTGAGGAATTTGACGAACAACGTCATAAATCAATTGGAACGTGTTTTTTTCCTTGCTCATGATAAAAATCTCCTCCCATGCAGTTGCCTGCAACCCTTTCCTTGTGTTAAAGTAACTATATGCATTATAGAATGTCGGGAGCACAAATGAAAGTAGCAGTTGCATTACATTTAAAAAAATACGGGATAATCTACGGCACGGGCCTTCTTTCCGCTTTGCTGTTTGTTTTCATTTACGGTGTTCCTATCTTGAATCCGGCCTATACGGACTGGCTGATGGCTGGCGGCGATCTTTCCCAGCACTTTCTCGGCTTTGCCCTGTATGCGGATGCCCCTTGGCAACTTCAAATCGGCATGATGAACACCGCGGCCTATCCATTCAGCGAATCCATCATCTTTACAGATTCCATCCCGCTCGCCGCAGTGATTGGAAAACTATTTGCTCCACTTATGAACAAAGAATTTCAATATTTCGGAATATGGGGAATGCTTTGCTTTCTATTGCAGGGCATGCTTTCCTGCTTCCTGTTGAAAAAGTATCTCAAACAGACCTCTCTGCTGCTTCCGGCAAGCCTTCTTTTTGTGCTCTCTCCCATTTTTCTTAGGAGGATGTTCTGGCACACCTCTCTCGCCTCCCACTTTTTAATTTTGGTTGCGCTGATTTTCATTGTCTGTCAAAAGAAGCTTTTTGAAGGGCTCCGCCGCGCATGCATCGCATGGGGACTGCTCGGCGCGCTGTGTGTATTTGTTCATATTTACTTTCTCGCAATCTGTGGAATTCTGCTGGTTTGCTTCACCCTTTTACGTTTTTTAGAAACATCCTTGCTTCCTTGGCGCAAGAGATTATCTAACGCTCTTCTGCCCGCCATTTCTTATGCGACCGTCGCCCTGCTCTCCGTATGGCTGCTTGGCGGCTTCACCTCTGGAATGAACGATGGCGCACCCGGGCTTGGTTACTATAGTTTTAATTTAAACGGTTTTTTTAATCCCCAGGACTGGTCCAGTGTCCTGCGTAATCTCCCGCTCTATGCCGACGGCCAATATGAAGGGTTTGCCTATTTGGGACTGGGCGGCATTCTTTTGCTTTTGACTGCCCTGTTTTTGATTCTGTTTTCATTTGATTCGCTGCCTAGGCAGCTTCGACAGTTTTTAAAGAACTGCAGATCCTGGTTCGGCGCGCATCAGCATTGGATCATTTATGGTATCACCTTTTTTCTGATCCTGTTCGCAGCAAGCTCAAACGAGCTTTCCATAAACTCTAAGCTTCTCATAAAACTTTCCCTGCCTGATAAAATCCTCAGCCTTTGGGATGTTTTTCGTTCGAGCGGTCGTCTGATCTGGCCTGCGGGATACATGCTGCTCCTTTTTGGCATAATCATCTGCGCAAGAAAGCTCCCAAAGCGCGCTGCCATACTGCTTTTTACCGTCTGCCTGTTTTTACAGGCCTTTGACTTAAGGGATATCCTTGCTGAAAAACACCTGGAATTTTCTTCGGTCAAAACGTACGAAAGCTGTCTGACGGATGCATTTTGGAACGATATTCTGAACAAGCGGGAGCTTAGGCACATTGTTTTCTATGATAAAGAAAATCTTTCGCAGGAGCAGCTATATGCCTTTACCTGGTATGCTGTCCAAAACGATCTGACCATTAATGATTTTTATTTTGCACGTGCGCTTTCCCATCCGGTCAAAGCCGTTGCCGCAGATTTTTATGCGCATCCGAATGAGCACACGCTGTATATTATGACGTGTGATTCGTATGAGGCGCACGGATTCTATGACCTTTCGTATTATACCTTTGATGGGTTTATCATTGGTCTGAGCACCCCTATATAACGTCAGCCGGACATCATATGATACCTTTAGTATTATCTTTAATACTTCTGCACCACTTTTCCCTTGACTTCGCTCCCCAGACTGTTATAATGACACTAGTAATCTTTACTGTTTTGAAAGAGAGGGCTTTTTATGAATTTAAATGTGCTTAGAAATTTGTCTTACGGTGTTTATGTTGTTTCGACTATGGATCAAGAGCGGCCAACCGGCTGCATCGCAAACAGCATCATGCAGATTACTTCCGCGCCTGTCACCGTTGCGCTCAGCATGAACCACGACAACTATACAAACAGCTGCATTCAGGCATCCGGCGTATTTGCGGTTTCCATTCTCACGGTGGACAGCGACCCGGGGCTGATTGGCAGATTTGGGTTCCAATCCGGAAAGGATCATGATAAATTTGATGGACTCGCTTCTGAGATGGCGGACGGTCTTCCTGTGATACTGGATTCCTGTGGATACATGACCTTTAAGGTCATTGATTCCGTAGAGACCTCCACCCATACGATCTTTATCGGAGAAATGACAGACTGCAGCGTGATTGGGAATGCCGAGCCGATGACTTATTCCTACTACCACAAGGTCGTAAAAGGAAAAAGCCCAAAAAATGCGCCGACCTATATCCCTACCATCGATGGCAACGAGACTGTTTCA
>CAZBRY010000007.1:0-15664 GCA_964494285.1 uncultured Lachnospiraceae bacterium | reverse complement strand
GGTCTACAAATGCAGTGTATGCGGCTATGAATACGATGGCGACATTCCTTTTAATGAGCTTCCCGATGATTATGTATGCCCTATTTGCAAACAGCCGAAATCAGTTTTTGTGAAGCTGGGATAAGAGGCAATCTTTCCTTCCTCATGACAGCGTGCAAAAGCTACAGCCGGTTTCGGTCGCAGCACAACCGCCAAGAGCTGTTTCCCGAAGGGATTCCGGTATGTTTTTTCCGACCTTCAGCATGACCTCCGTCATCTCATCGAACGGAATCGCATGTGTGATCCCGCTTAGAGAAAGCTGAGCGCTCGCAAACGCGTTTGATACGCCGATGACATTCCTGCTTTGACACGGCGCTTCCACCAGTCCGCCGATCGGATCGCATACCATTCCAAGCAGATTGGAGATGGCAAATGCTGCGGCATTTAAGCACATTTCCGGCGTTCCGGTGAACAGCTCAACAATCAGGGACGCCGCCATCGCTGATGCGGTTCCAACCTCTGCCTGACAGCCTGCCTCCGCACCCGCCACGCTTGCATTTTGCGTGATGAGACAGCCAATGGCTCCGGCATTCAGCATTCCCCGCAGAAGCTGTTCTTCTGAAACAGCGAACGCATCCTCCAAGCCAAACAGCACACCCGGCAGCACGCCGGCAGACCCCGCAGTCGGCGCCGCGACAATCAATCCCATAGAAGCATTGATCTCCAGCACAGACATTGCATAACAAATCGCGCGGCTCATTGCCTTTCCGCATAAATCCGAATGCTCCCTTGCGTATTCCGCCGCTTTTTTTGCATTACCGTTGATTAAGCCGCCATTTGTCCTGACTTCCTGCTCTAATGCTTTATTCGCAGATGCCCGCATGATCTGCAAGCTCTTTCGCAGGCGCATCCATACCTCTTCCTCACTCAGTTTTCCGTGCTCTGTTTCCCGCGCAAGCATAATCGCCGAAATCGGCTGCTTTCTGCTCTTGCATTCCCGTAACAAATCAATTCCCGATCGAATTTCCATAGATTATCCTCTTTATACGTTTTTCCTCTATGACCAGCCCTGCAGAAGCATGACACTATGAACATTTTCAAGCTTCTGCATTTCCTCTATGATATCTTCCGGTATCTGCTCATCCGCCTCCATAACCGTATAGGCGATTTTTCCTTTTGCCTCGCGGTACATGCGCATATATGCGATATTTACCTGTCTCTTGCCAAGAATCACAGTAAGTCCGGCAATGATTCCCGGAACATCCGCCTGCTTTACGATGATCGTACTGTACTCGCCGGTAAAGTCAACATTGATGCCGTTGATGCGCACAATCCGTATTTTACCGCCTCCGACGGATTGACCCCTGACTGACATCTGTTTCCCCTGTTCGCTCTCAAGAAAAATATCGACCGTATTCGGATGATCCGTCTTTGTCTTCTCGTCTACCTCAAAAGAAAAATCCAGCCCTTCCGACTCCGCAAGGACAAAAGAATCCCTAATGCGCTCGTCATCCGGTCTAAAGCCAAGAGTGCCGCCAAGCAGAGCCTTGTCGGTCCCATGGCCGCGATAGGTCTTTGAAAAGGAACCGTATAAAATGAATCGTACCCTTTGAGGCTTGTCGAGGAACAGACTTCTTGCAAGCAATGCAATCGAAGCCGCGCCCGCAGTATGGGAGCTGGACGGTCCGATCATATTTGGCCCAATTACATCAAACAAACTAATAAATTCCATCGCCTTATTCCCCGCCTATCTTATTGGATTACATCTATCGCATTTATCGGTCCATATTTGGAAGTCCGTCAAACCCAACCTGTAATTCTGCGTCGGTCGGAATGTAATCAGACATTTCCCCGTTATGGAACTTCTCATAAGCAACCATATCAAAATAACCGGTACCGGTCAAACCGAATACGATCGTCTTTTCTTCTCCGGTTTCTTTACACTTCATTGCTTCATCAACCGCTGCTCTGATCGCATGCGCACTTTCCGGTGCAGGAAGAATTCCTTCCACTCTCGCAAACTGTTCCGCCGCCTTGAATACCTCGGTCTGCTCCACACTTCTTGCCTCCATCAGACCATCATCATAAAGCTGTGACAGAACAGAGCTCATACCGTGATAACGCAGACCACCCGCATGGTTTGCCGAAGGGATGAAGCCGCTTCCAAGTGTATACATTTTTGCAAGCGGACAGACCATTCCGGTGTCACAAAAATCATAAGCATACTTGCCGCGTGTAAAGCTTGGACAGGATGCCGGTTCCACAGCGATGATCCGATAGTCCGCCTCGCCGCGCAACTTTTCTCCCATAAATGGCGAAATCAAACCACCGAGATTGGAGCCACCGCCTGCACAGCCGATAATGATGTCCGGTTTGATTCCATATTTATCCAACGCCGCCTTTGTTTCAAGACCGATGATCGATTGGTGCAAGAGCACCTGAGAAAGTACACTGCCGAGCACATAGCGATAGCCCTCCGTACCGACTGCCACCTCAACCGCCTCCGAAATCGCGCAGCCAAGACTTCCCGTCGTTCCCGGATGTGCCGCAAGAATTCTCTTTCCCACCTCTGTCGTCGTAGACGGCGACGGTGTTACGCTTGCGCCATAGGTGCGCATGACTTCACGCCTGAACGGCTTCTGCTCATAAGATACTTTTACCATATATACTTTACAGTCCAGATCAAAATACGAACATGCCATGGAAAGTGCGGTACCCCACTGTCCTGCTCCAGTTTCTGTCGTAACACCCTTCAAGCCCTGCTGCTTTGCATAATAAGCCTGTGCGATTGCGGAATTCAGCTTGTGGCTTCCACTTGTATTATTCCCTTCGAACTTATAATATATTTTCGCCGGTGTCTGCAACTTTTCTTCGAGGCAATATGCTCTCACAAGCGGGGCGGGGCGATACATTTTATAAAATTTTATGATTTCCTCGGGTATCTCAATATAAGCATCCGTATCATTGAGTTCCTGCTTGGCAAGCTCCGTACAAAACACGCCGCCCAGTTCCTCTAACGTCATCGGCTGCAGCGTTCCCGGATTCAATAACGGTGCCGGCTTATTTTTCATGTCGGCACGAACATTATACCATTTTAACGGCATTTCACTTTCTTCCAAGTAGATTTTGTAGGGGATTTCTTTCTCTTTCATCATTATTTTCTGCTCCTTTTCTCTCATAGGGAGGCCCTATGGTTTCTTTCGGGATCGGCGTAAAATTTTATTACGTGGAAGTGAGGAAACTTTCTAAATATAATAAAAAAAGCGCTTGTCCCAACAATTATTATTGCAGGGACAAGAGCTATTCTATCCAAAAATAAAACTCCTGCGGTGCCACCCGGCTTGACGCTGTGCGTCCTCTCATGCATACTACCGCTATTATTCGGCCTTCCCTGCCAAACAGCTGTGATAAAACAAAAATACTGCCTTCATTCACTTCTGCAGTTACGGGATTAGCGGCCAAATCCTAACATAGAACAATATGCGTTAGTTATTAACGGAGTGTCTCTCCGGCTCCCCTACCTGCGTTCGCCGCTACTGGCTCATCATATAAAACAAATGCAGAAACAAGTTCGGTTTGCCCTCAGAAGCCCATTCATCTCTGTCTCACCCGCCGCAATTCCATCACCTGCAGCTCTCTGTAGGGAAAGTTTCAAAGACTACTTCCTCTTCTTCAATGGTTTTCTTAAAGGTAACATAGTCCCATTTTCTTGTCAACCGCTTTTTACGTTTTCATTTAACCCTGCAAATTCATGTGTTTCATACAGACACAAAACACATGAACTTTTGACCCTGGTCTCATAACTATGATATAATCCATAAAAATGTCCCTTTCCTTTCGTATCTATTAAGGAAGAGAAAAGGGGGATTTACGTTACAAGGGGGAAAACGTACATGACCGAGGAACAATTTATCTGCGCCATGAAGCTGATTGTTCACAAGGAGAAAGCGGGGCTTAAGGAAGTCTACGAGGCATACTCGGGTTTTATTTACCATGTCATTCTGGATGTCGTAAAAAGCAAAGAAACCGCCGAGGATATTACGAGTGAGTTTTTTATTAAGCTTTGGGAAAAAGCAGATCAATATTCACCCGGGAAAGGCCACAGGGCCTATCTCGCAACGATCGCAAGGAACATGGCGATCGATCATCTTAGAAAGTATAAAAAGGAAGAACTGACCGACGAAACGGAACAATTTTCAGAGGAAACCATCACCCCTGAGGATGAGGTGATCGCAACGTTGTCTGTGAACGAGGCGCTCGATCAGTTAAAGCCTGTCTATCGGCAAATTGTCACCTTGAAAGTATTAGGATCGCTGACCTTTAAGGAAATATCAAAAATCATGGATATGCCAATGGGCACGGTGACGTGGAATTATCAGGATGCGATCAAGCAGTTAAGGAGGTACGGATATGAATAATAGTTTTGAATATCAATATAAAAAATTTGCTGCAAAAGATGCTCCCGACCTCTGGAATCGCATCGAATCAAGCATTGATGCCGGCATGCTCCCATCAGAAAATACGGCTGCCACTCCTAAAAAGGGGATTCCATTTTATAAAAAATATGGCGGTCTTCTGGCTGCTTGCGCCTGCATCTTTATTCTGGTTCCCACCGTTATGATTGGGATCCGTCTCAACCAATCCTCCTTGCATTCCGAAAAAGCGTTGGACGCCGGTATGGAGCAAAGTGCTGCGCAAGACCTTGCAGAGTCGTCTGCTGAAGATGCTGCGGAAAATCTCGCTGAGGCACCTGCCATCGATGCTGCGGAAAATCCCGCTGAGGCACCTGCCACCGAAATGACGGGAAATCTTGCAGCCGTGTCCGAGGAAAAAGAGGTCGCGGCAGACTCTCTCTCTCTTATAGACGGAACAGCACTGCGCAGCTTGCGTATGGTAATTGAAGAAAACAACGCGGGCATCTATACCGCTTCTGTGCTGGAGGATCCAAACGGATATTTTAAGGCGGGTGACCTCATAAGCTTTACAAAGGATTCTTATCTCAAATTAAATTTCGAGCTCGGATGTAGTTATACAATGACCTTGAATTACTATACAGACGAGGCCGTTCCGTTGGAGGCCATTCGAGCAGAGAAAAATAATTAAATTTTTCCATAAGAACCTACCTTTGGAAACGTATCTATTATAGAAGGGTGAAAAACCTTCAATTTTACAAACGGGAGGTTATTTATGAAAAAAAGACAACTGCTTACCTTACTTTTATCGATTGTGCTATTGACCGGAACGGTTACCGGATGCGGTGGTATCACTAAAGTGGAGAGTAGTGATACTACAAGCGGAGAAAGAGAAAATGCGGCCGTTGCCGGCGAAGGTCTGATGACGAATGACGGTTACTGGGAGGAGACGCCCTCAGCAGAGACGAACAGTGCTTGGGAATCAGCGGCGGATGGGACCTATGCCTTCGGAAACGAAAGCTATCTGGAAAGTGTTTACGACTACGACAATCCAGCCGACTATGAAAACACGGAGGAATATGGAACTGCACTTGAACAAAGCTTTATGGATGTCCTGAAGCAGCCTCTTTCCACATTTGCTGCCGATGTTGATACCGCTTCTTACAGCAACATGCGGCGAATGATTCAGGAAGGCTATCGGATCGATGAATTTCCGGAGGGTTCCATCCGCATTGAAGAGCTGCTGAACTATTTTACATATGATTATCAAGGACCTAAGGGCGGCGAACCATTTGGCGTAAACACGACAATCAGTCCTTGTCCGTGGAACAGTGATTCACAGCTTATGATGATCGGCCTGCAGACACAAGGGATTGATTTTTCGAATGCGCCCGCTTCCAATCTCGTTTTTTTAATTGATGTTTCCGGCTCAATGTATGACTCAGACAAACTTCCGCTGCTTCAGGAGGCCTTCTGCATGGTTGCTGAAAACCTCTCCGAAAAAGATCGCGTTTCCATCGTGACCTATGCGGGAAGTGACGAGATCATCATAGAGGGTGTTCGAGGCGACAAAACAAAGGTGATTACCAGAGCGATTGAAAGTCTGGAGGCCGGAGGCAGCACGAATGGCAGCGCCGGAATCATAACTGCATACGAGCTTGCGGAAAATTATTTTATCAAGGGTGGCAACAACCGGATCATTCTTGCTACCGACGGGGATTTAAATGTTGGTCTGACAACAGAAGACGAATTGGAAGAATTAATTACAGAGAAGAAAGAATCCGGTGTTTTTCTTTCCGTACTGGGTTTTGGTACTGGAAATATTAAGGATAATAACATGGAAACTCTCGCTGATAAAGGAAACGGAAACTATTCCTATATCGATTCGAGGAAGGAAGCCCGCAAGGTGCTTGTAGATGAGCTTGGAGCCAGCCTGCTGACGATTTGCAAGGATGTCAAGCTTCAGGTCGAATTTAATCCTGAAATTGTAGAAAGCTATCGTCTGATCGGATACAACAACCGAGTCATGGATCGCAGGGATTTCGACGATGATACGAAGGATGGCGGAGAAATCGGCGCAGGGCACAGTGTCACGGCTCTGTATGAAATTATTTTAAAGGACGAAATTTCAGAACTCGCAGAGGATGAAATTAAGAATTTGAAATACACGGATTCTTATCAAGAGGCCCTTTCTAAGCAGGGCTACGCCTCAATGGATCCGAACCATGAATGGCTGACTATCAATATTCGCTTTAAAAAGCCGGCGGCAGATACGAGCAACCTTTTGACCTATCCGGTTACAGCTGAAAGCTTTACACTGGACCCGAATGACGATTATCTATTTGCGGCTTCTGTCGCCGAATTCGGCTTGATTGCTTCAGACAGTGCTTATCAGGGAGAATCCAGCCTAAAGCATGTTATAAAAACGCTAAAAGATCTTGATTCAGACGATGAATATAAAAATGAATTTTATGAACTCGTGCGGGATCTATCATAAACGTATGATAAACGATTTTCATACGAAACGGGCAGCTCTCATTTTATTGATCGGGAGCTGCCCTCTTACTTTTATAAGTTCCTGTGCAACAGCTGATGCTCGCGGCCGCAGATGACCTCCTCATATGTCTGTTTCAAGATAGGATTTTCGCTTGTGAAACGGATATGGGATTCCTTATCCACACGATAAATACCATCCGTACGTTCCTTTTTCGTGCGAGCGCCTCTGGAAATCGGCTGTCCGCCGCCAAGAATACAGCCCCTTCTGCACGCCATGACCTCCACAAAATCATAGTGCGCCTCACCGGCTTTTATTTTATCCAAAAGCTGTCCGGCATTTGCAAGACCGTGGACAACAGCAATTTTTATCTCTCGTTCCCCGACCTTTGCCACAGCCTCCTTCAAGCCTTCCTTCCCGCGAATACCACTGAAGCTGATCGCATCCAGCGTCGTATGTTTCGTATCCTTTGCGACGTTTCGAAGGACTGCCTCCGTCACACCGCCGGTTACGCCAAAGATCGAAGCACCTCCCGAAGCCATGCCGAACGGCATATCCGGGGCCTCACCCTCCAGCTCGCTAAATTTAAGGCCGACCTGACGAATCATGCGGATAATTTCCACCGTAGTCAGCACAATATCCGTATCCTGCCTACCGTCCGTCTGATTGTCCGGCCGCAGAATCTCCGCCTTCTTTGCCGTGCAGGGCATAATTGACACCACATAAGTCGTCTTTCCCTCCTTGGCATCCTTTTCTTTGAAATATTCTTTCACGACCGCGGAGAACATCCCCTGCGGGGAACGGCATGTTGAAATATGATCTGCAAACTCCGGATATTTTGTCTCACAATACTTAACCCAACCCGGGCAACAGGATGTAAAAAGCGGCAGCTTTTCGTTTTTCCCAAGACGCTCGGCAAACTCCTTGGATTCCTCCACAACAGTCAAATCCGCACCAAAATTGGTGTCAAACACATAATCAAAGCCCATCATGCGCAGCGCTGTCACAAGCTTGCCCATGCTGTTCTCTCCCTTTGGGAGTCCAAAACGTTCCCCGACCGCAACGCGAACCGAAGGCGCGATCTGTGCAACCACACGGACATTGGGGTCATTAATCGCATCCCAGATGCCAGTAACATTCGTCCTGATGGATATTGCCGCAGTCGGACAGACAACGCGGCATTGCCCGCAGCCGACACAGTCCGTCTCTGCAAGCGGCTTGTCAAAAGCCGGCATGACCTGCATCTTTGAGCCACGGTACGAGAAATCCAGGGCTCCCACATTTTGTATCTCTGAGCACGTGCGCACACAGTCACCGCAGAGAATGCATTTATTCGGATCCCGTACAATGCATGGGGAGCTCATGTCAATTGGCAGTCTCTTTTTATTGTTCTCAAAGCGAACCTCCCGCAGGCCGACACGATAAGCGAGGCTTTGCAGCTCGCACATACCATTTTTCGTGCAGGTCGTACAATCACGGCAATGTGTGGAAAGCAGCAGCTCAATAATCAGCTTTCTGTACTGCTGTAATTTTTTTGTGTTCGTCTGAATGACCATGCCCGGACGCGGCTGCTCGGAACAAGAAGCAAAAATTCTGCCCCTGTCATCCTCCACCACGCACATTCTGCAGGCTCCGTAAATGGACAGCTCAGAATGATAACAGAATGTAGGCAGATCAATTCCCGCTTTTCTGATAACGGAAAGGATATTCTTTTCTCCCTCGATCGGTACCAAGCGAGAGTCTATTGTCATATAACCCATCTTCCTGTCCTCCTAACTTACTGTTGCGATCGCCTGGAAAGGGCAAGCCGTCTCACAGGCACCACACTTGATGCATTTATCCTGATGAATCGTATACGGGCTTTTCAGTACGCCGCTGATTGCCTCAACCGGACAGTTTCTCGCACACTTAGAACAGCCCTTGCAGAGTTCGGGAGTGATCACATAGCGCCGCAGCGCCTGACATGTCCCTGTTCTGCACTTCTTTTGAAGTACATGCTCCTCGTATTCTTCACGGAACACACGCAGAGTGCTCAAAACAGGCAATGCCGCACTCTTGCCGAGTCCACAGAGTGCCGTGTCGGTGATCGCCCTGCCAAGCTCCTCAAGCATAGCAAGCTGCTCCAGCGTACCTTTCCCGGACACGATGTTCTCAAGAATCTCCAGCATTCGCTTTGTACCTTCTCTGCACGGGACACATTTGCCGCAGCTTTCGTTCTGCGTGAAGTTCATAAAGAAACGGGCGACCTCGACCATGCACGTATCCTCATCCATGATGACGAGTCCGCCGGAGCCGATCATCGCTCCCTTTTTCTTCAGGGAATCAAAGTCGAGCGGCACATCCATATCCGTGCTGACCAAACAACCGCCGGACGGTCCGCCAATCTGTACGGCTTTAAACTCTTTTCCATTTTTAATGCCCCCGCCGATTTCATATACAATCTCCCTGATTGGCGTGCCCATAGGCACTTCAATCAGACCGGTATTGTTAATGCTTCCCGTTACGGCAAAAGCCTTTGTCCCGGGGCTTGTCTGCGTGCCAATTGTGTGATACCATTTTGCACCTTTCGCGATAATTATTGGCACATTGGCATAAGTCTCGACATTGTTGAGAACCGTCGGCTTTCCGAAAAGCCCCTGCTCTACCGTGCGCGGCGGCTTTGTGCGAGGCATGCCGCGCTCTCCTTCGATGGAAGCCGTCAGAGCGCTTCCCTCGCCGCATACAAATGCACCCGCGCCACGGTTAATATGAAGCATAAAGCTATAGCCGGAACCGAGTATATTTTCACCAAGCAGACCACATTCCTCCGCCTGTCTGATTGCAAGCTGCAAACGAGAAATCGCAAGCGGATACTCCGCGCGGACGTAGATGTAGCCCTCCTGCGCACCGACCGCATATCCCGCAATGATCATGCCTTCGATCATCTTGTGCGGATCACCCTCCATGATGCTTCTGTCCATGAATGCACCCGGATCACCCTCGTCGCCGTTACAGACAACGTAACGAAGTTTCTCCTTCTGTCCGGCAACCTGCTTCCATTTATAACCGGTCTGGAAGCCTCCGCCTCCGCGCCCGCGCAAACCAGATTCCGATATGACGTCGATGACCTCTTGCGGCCTCATCTCAAACAATGCCTTGCTTAGAGCTTCATAGCCGTCAAATGCAATCGCCTCTCTGATATGCTCCGCATCGATATGTCCGCAGTTTTTTAGAACCAGACGTGTCTGCTTCGCATAAAACGGAATATCCTCCTGCGCCTCATACTTGATTCCATTCATCTCATAGAGCAAATGTTCCACAGGCTTTCCGCCAAGCACAGTCGTCTGATAAATTTCTTCACAATCCTCTTCCTTTACTTTTATGTATAAATAATTATAGGGCTCAATCCTGACAAGCGGACCCATTTCACAAAAACCGTGACAACCGCTTTTCTTAACTCCAATCTCGCTCTTAGAATCATGTGCATGCGCGATTTCTTCTCCGAATTCCACCTCTGCATGTTCGCAGTTTCCGGTCAGCCTGCACATTTTCTTATAAATGTCCAAAGAACCTCCGGCAAGACAGCCCGTTCCGGCGCAGATCAGAATCCTGCATTTCTGAGAGTGTACCTCTTTTATCGCTTCCGCTCGCACGGCATCCAAATTTTTCCTGTCCATAATCCTTTTCATTGTCCCCCACCTCGCAATTCCAAAAGTAGCGCCGCTACCTTTTCCGGATTCATGGAGGGGTATACCTTATCATTTACGGTCAGCACCGGCGCAAGACCGCAGGCTCCGAGACAGGAAACCGTCTCGATTGTGAATTGCATGTCGTCCGTCGTATGCTTCTCCTTTGATAACCCCAACTCCCGGTACAGCTTTTCAAGTATTGTGGTTGATTTGCGCACATGGCAAGCAGTTCCGTCACATACCTTAATTACATAGTTTCCTTTCTTTTCGAAAGAAAAGTTCTCATAAAAGGTGGCAACGCTGAATGCCTTTGCTTCCGTAACCCCAATTTGCTTCGCCACATAGCTCAGCAGCTCCGGAGGCAGGTACCGATACTCTTTTTGGATATCCTGCATGATCGGAATCAGCGCTTTTTGCTCTTTTCCGTGGTCTGCAATAATCTCATCCGCCCTGTTGTAATAAAATTGCTCCAGCATAATCTCTTCTCCTTGTACTTTTTGCTGTCATTATTAGCTTCTATCCCTTTTTTATTATACAGAATTTATGTTTTCTTCACAAGATATTTCCCGGCAATCTTTCATTGAAAAAAATTACCATCCTTGTTATACTTAAAATATACTTATTTTATGAAAGGGATATCTTGCAGTATGTTGCTGCATGCTTCAAACATATGAATTATAGGAATCCTAACGGAAGCAAAGAGTTGTCTATTCTGGGTTTTGGATGCATGCGCTTTCCAAAACGCGGAAACAGCTTTGATATGGAGGAGGTCGAGCGTGAGATCCTTCATGCAATTGAAATGGGCGTTAATTATTTCGATACGGCCTATATTTATTCCGGCAACGAGGAGGCGCTCGGCACCGTACTTTATCAACATAACTGCCGCGAAAAAGTCCTGATTGCCACAAAGCTGCCGCACTATATGATGAAAACGCGTGCCGAAATGGAGAAGCGTTTTCACGAGCAGCTTTTCCGCTTGAAAACTGACTATGTAGACTATTATCTGATGCATATGCTCCCGGACGTCAAGACCTGGGATGAGCTTATAAAGCGCGGCGCACTGGACTGGCTGATGGAATTAAAAGCTTCCGGAAGGATCAGGAATCTTGGTTTTTCCTATCACGGAAACACCCATACCTTTCAAGAGTTACTAAACGCCTATGACTGGGATTTTTGCCAGATTCAATATAATTATATGGATGAAAACTCTCAGGCGGGCAGGTCTGGTCTTCTTGCCGCTGCAGAGAAGGGAATTCCCGTCATTATTATGGAACCGCTTCGTGGCGGGAGACTCGTCAACGATCTTCCTAAAAAAGCGCTGGATGCCTTTTCCTCCGCAAAGGAACAGCGTTCTCCGGCAGAATGGGCTCTTCGCTGGCTTTGGAACCAAAAAGAGGTGTCGGTCGTTCTGTCCGGTATGAATTCCATGAAAATGCTCGATGAAAATATCCGCATTGCCTCTGAAATGCAGCCTGACAGTCTGACAAAAGAGGAACTTACTGTTTACGAAAAAGTGAAAGCCGCTATCAATGAAAAAATAAAGGTTCCATGCACCGGCTGCTCTTACTGTATGCCATGTCCGTCCGGCGTTGATATTCCGGGTAGCTTCCGCTGTCACAACGTATCCTATACTGATGGCTATATCAACGGCATGCGCGAATACATCATGTGTACGACGATGAAATCACAAAAAAGCAACGTGTCGCGCTGCGTAGAATGCGGAAAGTGTGAACTACATTGCCCGCAGGGCATTGCGATTCGTAAAGAACTAAAAAATGTCAAACGACGCTTTGAAAATCCGGTATATAAGCTGATTGCGCGATTTATACCGCATGCATGAAGGAACTGACCCTTATGAAAAAATACAGATATCTTTTCTTTGCCGCGTTGCTCGTATTACTATGCGCTTGCGGCAAAACAGACGAAAACAGCATTTCCGATAATGAGATTACCATTGAGCAGACAAGCGGCGATACGGAGACCGCAACCGAAGCCACAGCTGAAACGGTGCCCGAAAACACAGACACAGGAACTTCCACCGAAGAGGAGCCTGGTAAAACGATTATTACCGTGCAGAGAATCAGCAATGATTCCTCTCAGACCATATCCTCCGCCCCCTCCGAATACCCGTTTGATCATAAAGGCAACAGGTCAGATGAGGATGACTCGACCGGCTTTGGAACTCCAAGCACATTTGAGGTTTCAGATGCGATGATTGCCGTAGACGGTACTTATCATACGAAGCTTTCCGGCGAACTCCTCACCGCGATCAACAATGCGAGAAAGGATGCCGGACTGGATGTTTTTGAGACAAATACAAGCCTCAATCAAGTCGCTGATGTCCGTGCCAAGGAAATCACCTATTCCCTCGGCCATCTGCGGGCCGATGGCAGCTATTGGAACACAGTCGCTCCTTTGTACTACGAGGCCGAATGCCTTGCGCAAGGCTTTACGACCGCTGCGGACACCGCTGATGCCTGGCTTGCAGAAAGTACGACACGGCAATATCTTTTAAGCGATGACTTATGTTCTATCGGACTCTCCTGCTTTGAATACGGCGGCGGCAACTATATTGTTGCATCCTTCGGAAAATAAATGGAAAAAGAATCGATGCCGGCACTTAAATATGCCAATATCGATTCTTTTTCCATTCTCATGTATGTCTCATCTTTTGCTGTCTTTGATCTCACTTTTTGTGTCAAATTGTTCGGAGTCTCTTGCGAGCTTTTTGATAATCTCCTTCATCTCATCGATTTCCGTCATCATTTCCCTGATCTTGTTTGGCATCTCACTCATAATACTACCTCCGTAAGCTGCTCCCCACAACACTATATTAACATAGTCCTCATTTCCTTTCCAGTTAAAAAATGGAAAAATGGTATTTTTTCATACACTTTATGGAAAATACCTCTGTTTTTATAGGAAATATTTGAAATCTTGATTGTTTGTTTAGTAAACAAATGCCATTTGACTTCCAACGATGCCGCTACCTTGTCAGATATAGAATTCCTGACCTTCTAATATAAAGCAAGTTAACCTGTTCCAGCTCTTCTCGCGTTTTTAAAAGCTCTTTGCTTACTTTCCACCAGAGACAGTTGCCTTGCTCCTGACTGCCACATTCCTGACCGCTTTGTTTTTGGAACGTCACATTCCACTCAAACGGACTTTCGGAAATGTTTTGTATGATAACATCCACCGGAAGATACTCTCCTTCGCGCCCGGCTTCCCTTACGTGTACAAAATCATGGGCGCGGATTCCGATATAATCAAATCTTTCTCTATGTAGCGAAAGGGGCAGTCGTAACTTCCACTCCGGCACAAAACAGTCCGTCTCCGTTTGAACTGCCGCAGCGATATTTTTACAGCCGGTGAGTTTTGCCGCAACTCTGCTTACAGGCTGTAAAAACAACTCCCGCGTATCAACCGGTTCCTCTGCCCTGCCGCGATCCATAATCATGAGGCTGCTGCTTAGACGATATACTTCATCTCTGCTGTGTGTCACGAGTACGGTCGGCACTAAGAGACGCCGGATAATTTCAAGTAATTCCAGCTGTAAACCCTCCTTTAAATAAGAGTCCAATGCCGAAAACGGCTCGTCTAAAAGAAGTACCTTGGGCTCTCCGATCAAAAGCCGCGCAAGTGCCGTCCGCTGCTGTTCTCCTCCCGACAAGTGCTTTGGATGGCGATCGGCAAGCTCCGTCAAGGAAAACCGCTTCAGCATTTCGGCAACCTTTTCAGCACTGCCGCGCTCCCTAAGACCTGCTGTAATATTTTCGGCGACGGTCATATTCGGAAACAACGCATAGTTTTGAAACAAATAGCCGATCCTGCGCTCCTGCGGCCTGACATTAATTTTCTTTTCGGAGTCAAAAAGCGTGCGGCCTTCCAACCTGATGATTCCCTCGTCCGGGATCAAAATGCCGGCAACACATTGCAGTGTCACGCTTTTCCCGCATCCGGAGGCACCCAGAACACCAAGACAACCCGCATCAAGTTGAAATGCGGTTTCTAATGTAAAATGATCCAGTTTCTTTTTAATATCCACTTCCAGCATCGTTGTGCTCTCCTATTTATCCATCCGCTATCGTTTCCGCCTGTCGCTGTCCTTCATGCCAAAATAATTCATGCCGATGACCATGAGAAAAGAGATACAGATGAGCACAATGACATATTGGTATGCCAACTCCATATCGCCCACAGAAACTGCAGAATATACCGCAAGCGGCAGGGTTCTCGTCTCTCCCGCGATGTTGCCGGCAATCATCGTCGTCGCTCCAAATTCTCCGAGCCCACGTGCAAATGCGAGGATGCCGCCGCTCAAAATACCCGGCAGGGCGTTCGGCAGCAGCACACGATAAAAAATGCGCCATTCGGACATGCCAAGCGTCTGTCCGGCAAACAGCAGCCTTTCATCCACCTGTTCAAATGCTCCCCTTGCCGAACGGTACATCAGCGGAAAAGAAATCACGACCGCCGCAAGCACCGTTGCTCCCCATGAAAATGGAATTTTTATTGCAAAAAAATCCACAAAAAACTTTCCAATCGGTCTCTTTACTCCAAACAGATACAGCAGAAAAAATCCTGCCACAGTCGGCGGAAGAACAAGCGGTAAGGTGAACAGCCCGTCCAAAAGAACCTTCGTGACCCGATTTTTCATGAATACGATCCATTTTGCAGCCGCTATTCCTAAAAAGAAAGTAATAACGATCGCATATAATGCGGTTTTTAAAGAAATTAAAATTGGAGAAGCTTCCATCTGTTAACGTACCTTTCCGTTTATTATATCGCCGAAACAATCTCACGCAATTCCACTTCTATAATTCCGCCGCAAACCATGCCTTCCTCTTCGGCCTCCTCCGGAAGCATGCGTACTTCTATTTCCTCTTTTATGTGATCAAAGGAAACCGGAACGCGCAGCCGCGCAAGCGCTTCCCGTATGACCTCCGCCTCCATGCAGCCGCCGCCGATCGTTCCCGCCGTCCTGCCGTCTTCAAAAATGATCATGGAAGTTCCGACTGTACGCGGCGCGGAACCTTTGCGCGATGTTATGACGGCCAAAAGCCGCCGCATATTCCCGCCTTCCAACGCGGATGCCCTGATTTCCTCTGTCA
>CAZBRY010000006.1:0-26068 GCA_964494285.1 uncultured Lachnospiraceae bacterium | reverse complement strand
CCTCTGCCGCCGGTGTATATTTTTCCGGTGTGCCATATTCGGAGATCATATTGCAGACCCTGTTGAAATCCTCCTGCGTATGGCTCGATTTGGAAACAATCAGAACGACCCGTCCCGCCCGGCTGTCCCTATATAAGGAATTCCTGCCAGAGTAAAATGCTTTTACGACATTTGCCAGTCTTGTGACGGCATCGATGTTGACAAAGGAATAGGCTTTTGTCAATTCAAAAGAAGCGGCAGCTTTTTCGAGCAGCTTTTCTTTTGCCTCTTCGAGCAGCTCGGCGGAAGCAGGTGACCGTTCCTGTTTCAACTTTTTAAACAGATCCAAAACATTGTCAGTTTCATCATTGACAGACTGCATGACCTCGTCAAGCCCTGAATCCTCTTCCTCATGTACGGAAGGGGCAAAATTGGAAAACCTTGTGTCAAGCTCTTCGGGGTCTTCCACCTTTGTAATAATAAGCACAATGCAATCTGCGGACAGTGGAATGGCTTCTATCATAAGCGGGATGTCTTCTGCTTCAAAACCGAATTCGTATGCAGCCTGCTGCATCATGTCTCGAAAGAGGCTTTTCGCCTTTTCCGTACCGTAAGCAAGCTCGCTGATCTTTAATTCGCGATCTGCCAAATCGGCTTTTGTCAATGTACAGCGTATCTGGTGGTCATTTACTTTTTCGAGTTTCATAGTATCACATCCTTCCTGATTATTTTAAAAGGCGCTAGCCGTTAAATTGATTATCGGAATACATCTTATGCTCCGATAATATACTGTATGCAAAATGAAGTCAATAGGCTTTCTGTCTAGAAATCTTAAAGTTTCATAAAGCAAAAAGAAAGTATCTTGCCGAAAAATATAAAAAATGTAAAATAATGCTTGCAATGTAAAATAGAATCCTGTACAATCATTTCATGAGGCTTCTTTCGCAGACAGCAGCGAAAGGAGGGTAGTAATATTATAGTATCTTTCACTTATATTTTAAGCCATATTACAGTTTTTTTCTAGTGGAAATTAATCCAAAGATTGGTTTCTGCCACATAATCTGTTTTACAGATGTCTATTAAGCGGATCTATAGACCGCTTAATCAAATCGTTTCAATTTTTATTTTAATCAAAGACGATAGGACTCCAAACAGTAATAATTCAAAATTTAGAACCGTTATAGTTTATGCAAGCGAGAAGCCTCATATTAGTCTTTACTTTCCGATTACTAATGATAGTATCGGCAAAAAAATACAAAATATAATCCCTTATGTTAAAATGCCATTTCATTGTGTCACGAAAACTAGTAATGGATGCCGGTATTTCCTATGTAAAATTGAGCAAAAATGCAGGCGGCATAAGGGATTAAGGAGGGTTTTCTTATGGATATCTATAAAAAAGCCGTTTGTGCAAAACAGCGTAAGGATCTTCAGGCTTATTTGAAGCTGCTGTCACAGGAGGGCGTGCGTGTTTCCATTGAGGGACATGTATTCCCAATTTCCGAGGCGGCAAAGATCATGTCGGTGAATGAAGAGGTTTGCTATATGCCCGATTATCTGCGGGATGAAAGCGGTCAGCTCATTGAGATCCGATATGACCGGATTGTTCTTCCGTAAGCTGCAGCGCACAAGGAGGAAATCGAAGACGGAATCAGACCGTGCCGCATTTTGTAAATCAGGCCCCGATATGCAATGCGGCATCGGTCAAAATTCTTAAAAAAATCTGAAGTATTACAAAAATATTACGCAAGATTGCTTTTTATAATGACGAAAAGAAAATTGTTTGTTATAATGTACCTTGGTTTTAATTATGCACGCAAAGTTGCGCGGCGATTTAATCCAGAGTAGGAGGAATCAATTTGAGTACGAACAAATCGAAAGCACGAAAGCGGAGAAAAACGAGAAGGATGCTGCAAAAGCTCATTCCGGCCGTCATAGCGGTCGTACTAATTATAATAGTAGTGATTGTAGGTATTTTGACGGGTCTGTTTGAGAACTTTTCTTATTCCTCGGAGCAGGTTACCGAGTCGGAACTTTATAGTTATTATGGTGTGGTTTCGGATGACTACGCTGCCATCGTGGAAGACGGTGTGATTTCAGAACAGCAGCTTCGGGTCATCGACGGACGCTGCTATCTCGATTTGGCATCAGTCAAGAGCGAGTTTACCGATCGATTTTATTATGATATGAATGAGGGAGCATTACTGTATACCACGGAAGATAGTGTAATTTCCGCTTCCATCGGAGCGACCGCCTATTCGATTGCGGGCATTGAGACACAGACACCATATGCAATCTGCGTGTTGGAGGGAGATACGCTGTATGTGGCGCTCGACTATGTGAGCTTGTATACGACGCTTTCCTATGAGATATTTGGAGGAAACGGGACGCCGTATCGCGCTGCAATCAGGACGGAGGGCGGTACCGTACAGAAGGCAGAGCTTCAGAAGGATCATGCGGTGCGTATGGAGGCTGATAAAAAAGGTGAGATTCTTAAGGAACTTGTTAAGGGAGACACGATCACCGTACTGGAGCAGACTGGAGACTGGTCAAAGGTGCAGATGGACGATCTGCTGATCGGTTTCATCGAGACAAAGGATTTAACAAATGATCACGAGGAAGATTTGGAGGCGCCGGCTGAAGTCGTGGAGGGTGAGTTTAAGCATATTTCTAAGGATTATCCAATCGTGCTCGCCTGGGATATGGTGACTAATGCGGATGCCAATAGTTACCTTTCTGATCGCCTGCAGTCGGTCAGCGGTCTCACGACCATTTCACCGACGTGGTTTAGTCTTGCGGATAATAACGGAACCGTTGCTTCCATTGCGAGTCAGGCCTATGTTGATACCGCACATGCGGCAGGATATGAGGTGTGGGGGCTTGTTGATGACCTGACTTATCCGGAGGTCAGCACTTATGAGGTGTTATCTTATTCAAATAAACGTGCGTTTGTAATTGAACAGCTTATCAATTATGCAAATCAGTATGGGTTAGAAGGAATTAACGTGGATTTCGAGTCGATTTCCCTTGATACGGGTGAGCCGTTTATCCAGTTTATCAGGGAGCTTTCGATTGCATGCCGTAAGGAGGAAATCGTGCTTTCCGTGGATAACTATGTGCCGACCTATACGAGCCATTACAACCGAAAGGAACAAGGGATCTTTGCGGACTATGTGATCATCATGGGTTATGACGAGCATATTAAGAGCTCGGAAATGAGTGGATCGGTAGCTTCTCTGGATTTTGTGACGAGCGGAATTGAAATGACACTGGAAGAGGTTCCGGCAGAACGTGTAATCAATGCGCTGCCGCTTTATACGAGAATCTGGATTGAGACGCCTAAGACAGAAGCGGAAATTGCGGCAGAGGACGCCAACACAGAATACATTCCTTATAAGCTGGACGTACAGACGGTCAAGATGGCAGATGCGATCACTGCTGTGCAGAATGCGGGCGTGACAGCAGAATGGGACGAAACGACCGCTCAAAATTATGCCGAATGGACGAAAGAAGGCTCGACCTATAGGGTATGGCTTGAAGATGCGCAGTCACTTGGCGCAAAGCTGCAGGTTATGGTCAATAAAAATCTCGCCGGAGCGGCGACATGGCAGCTCGGCTACGCGGACAGCTCCGTATGGGAAGTACTTAATCAGTATTATTAAAGGGGATCAGGTGAGACTATCCCGATAATCGGTTGGAGAGATACCATAATAGTTTTTGAAGGCCTTACTGAAATAGTTATTGTTGCTGTAGCCAAGCCGGTCAGAAATCTCCTGTATTTGGATAGAACTGTCGGAAAGCAGCTCCCTTGCCCGGCTCATGCGCAGCTTAAGTGCATATTCGTAAATTCCGATATCATATTGTTTCTTAAACAGCTTAGATAAGTATTCCTTAGAAAAGAAATATTTGTCGCTGAACATGGAAATCTTGATATCAGTCGCATAATTTTTTTCGACATAATCGCGGATGATTTCGATGACTTCGCTCGGTGCAAGCTGATACGAATCCGCCGCTGCGGATTGCTCTTCTAAGCGGCCGCCCAACTGAATAAATGCGCGTTCGATGGCAGTGTTCAAATCTTCGGAGTTGATCGGTTTTAGTATATAGTCGACGGCTCCGTTTTTAATTGCAGCCTGCGCATATTGGAACTCATCATAGCCGCTTACGACAATATACTTGGACTTTGGAAAGTCGCGCTTGGCCTGCTCAAGAAATTCAATGCCGTTCATAACCGGCATATGCATATCCACAAAAACAAATTCGGGATGCAGCTCCCGCATACATGCGATCCCCTCTTTGCCGTTTGTCGCATAATGAAGCTGGGAGATGTTATATTTTTTCCAGTTGCCGAGTGCCGTAATGGCAACCCGCACCGGCTTTTCGTCATCGATGATCAATGCCTGAAACATGTTGTACCTCCAAAATAGGGATTGAAACGGTAATGGTTGTGCCGGCATAAAGGATGCTTTCGATATGAAGAGCAGCCTTCTCGCGATAAATTAGACGCAACCGACTTGCTAAATTAGAAAGCCCGATGCCGGTATTTTTTTCGGAACGTAATGGAATATCTGAGAAGGAAGCGAGCAGCTTTTGGAGCTGATCCCGTGCGATCCCGTTGCCATTGTCCGATACTTTGATCCATAACGTTTCCTCCTCAATATACGCATCCACGTCGATATGAATCGCAGAAACATCACCCTTCATACCGTGCAGGATAGAATTTTCCACGAGCGTCATGATGCTGAGCTTTGGTATCAAATAATGTAATATCCCGTCTGAAATCGTAATTCGGAAGGAAAGCGCGCTGTCAAATCGTTCTTTTTGAAGCATCAGATATCCGCGCACCTGTACAATCTCCTCTTCCACCGCGACAAGTTCCTTTTCCTTGATGGAATAACGCAGCAGCGAAGCAAGACTTGTAATCATCGTGTTGATTTTCACCTGATTACTTGAAATTGCCTCGGCGGAAATTGCCTGTAGTGTATTATATAAGAAGTGTGGGTTCGTCTGCGCTTCCAGAGCAATCAGACGTGCAGTCTCCTCATTTAATTTTGCGATGTAGTTTGTCTTAATCAGTTCGTCTATTTTTTTGAGCATCGTATTGTATTCATCTTCAAGCTCACAGATTTCAAGGTTTCCGCCGATTTTCTCAATGGCTGCAAAGTTGCCGGAGCCGGCTTTTTTCATTCGCTGCGTCAGGGCACTGATTGGGTTTGTGACGAGGCGGATAAAAATGACAAAAAGCAAGATGGAGAAAGAGATCGCGATCAGTGCAAGGACAATGCTCACATTGCGTGTAATGGCGATATCATTTTCGATATCCTCAATCGGTTTTAGTAATACAAGCGTAAAATCCTCCGCTAAACAAACATGTGATACGACCAGATAAGGAGCATCAAGAACCCTTGTCGTAAAGGCTTCGCCATCTGCGGCATTCAAATCCTGCGTAAAACGTACACGCGTCGAGGGGTCCGCAAGCTGTTTGCTGCTCGTATAGTAAATTTCATCGTTTCCGTCAAGAATGCAGTAAATTTCGTTGTTCTGGATATGGTTTTTCGCGAGCGCATCGACAAAGGTCGTTGTAAATGAAAGCTCGACAATCGCAAGCGGCTCCTTTGTCTCGACATCAATGATCGTGCGATAATATTTCATGAAACCGTCCTCATCTAAAGGAAAGATAGAACGGTAGTAGCTGCCCTTTGTGAAGCTGTCATAGCCCGGCAAGGAAGCGAAATCATAAAAGTCCGAGCTTAAAAACTGGTTCAGCTTTGTGGAGCGGGAATAAAGAGCATCCTTTTTTATCAGATAAAGGTTATAGGAAATCAAATCACTTCTCGAATAAAAATTGCTCTTCAACAACGATTGGATGTAAGTCTTGTCCTCATAATCAAGCTGCTTATTATTGGAAATCATCTGCAAAAAGGTCGCATCGTTCCTGAGCGCAAGGGAATACCAGTTGATTTCCGAAAGATAGGAATCAAAATTTGCGCCCTCAAAGGTAAGAACCGTGGACTGAGATTTGATGCTTTCCTCCATAATCGTGTTCTTATTTCTAATATAATTATAAGAAATAATAATAACGACAATGATTAGGATCATTGAGGAGCTTAACAAAATCAGTTGATTTCTCATGGAAATCAGATTGAGCCGTTGCTTGATTTTTTTCTTTGTCATAGCAGTCTGCGCCCCTTTCCGCAAAACATACAGCTTTCCGCGAAAACACCCTGCGTCCATCCGAACAATGTGGGGTTCGTATATTCATATTATCACAAATATGAAACAAGTGGACAATATTTGTTCTTTTTTTTACCATAACTTGTTCTGTTAATTGTATTTTAACAAAAGAGATATTTAAATATAATAAAATATATACAGAATGCACAAACTGAATGGTAATAAAGTGTGCATGGGAAAGGAACAAAGAGGAGGAACAGCAGATGGGTATGAAAAAGAAAGAAACGCTGGAAACGATCCTTTATACAATTCCGGCGGTGATTCTTGTCAGCCTGACCATTTATATTCCGTTTATTATGAGCGGTTATTATTCCCTGACAAAGTGGAACGGAATTTCCAAGGAACCGGTTTTCATTGGCTTCGAAAATTTTAAAAAGATTTTTACGGGAGATACGGATTTTATCAACTCTATTTTCTTTACGATGAAATATTCGTTTGTGTTCATTATTGTTGCCAATATTTTGGCATTGGCGCTTGCAACGGCACTCGTAAAGAAAATAAAGACCGCTCATCTGCTGCGCGGTGTGTTCTTCGTACCTTACATTATGAGCATGACAATTGTCGGATTTATCTGGAAATTTATTTTTTCTCAGGGCTTCGCCAAATTATTTGATATGACCGGCGCCGAATTTCTAAATCTAAGCTGGCTGGGTGATCCGAAGCTGGCATTTTATTCGGTGGCCTTTGTCGGCATCTGGCAGTCGATTGGTTTTTATATTGTACTTTATATTGCGGGGCTGCAAGCGGTGCCGACCGACGTGCTGGAGGCGGCAACTGTGGACGGCGCAAATGGAATGCAGCGTTTTTTCCGAGTGACGCTTCCGTTGCTTGGCCCTTCCATTACAACCTGTTTATTTATGTCGCTGACCAATTCTCTGAAAGTGTTTGATATTATTTTGGCTTTGACAAAGGGGGGACCGGGAAGCGCAACCTACAGCGTGACACTGGAAATTTACCGGGAGGCATTCCAAAATAATAATTATGGAGTCGGTTCCGCGAAGTCCATCATTTTCTTCTTGGTTGTGCTCCTGCTTACCCAACTCGTCCTGAAGCTTTTTAGCAGGAAGGAGGTTGATCTGTAATGACAAGAGCAAAGAAAAAGAAGCTTCGGCTTCTTATATTGGAAATTGCGATGTTTCTGATGGGGCTTGTATATATTTATCCGGTATTTTTGATGTTTATGAATTCTGTGAAGCCGTTTAAGGAGGTCGTGACGGATGTAATTGCGTTACCGACACGGGTCGCATGGGAAAATTATGAATACGTCATCGACAAAATGGAGTATGGCAGACTGTTTATTAATAATGCTGTGATCACGGCGATTGGAATTATTGGTATTGTGGCATTTTCCTCAATATCCGCATATATTCTGGATCGAAGAAAAAACAAATATACGAAACTGATTCATACGATCATTATTACGCCGATGCTGATTCCATTCCAGACCATCAGGTGATGAATGTTGTGCATTTGTCCGGCTCCACCTGGGGACTCGGCATTCAGTACTGGGGATTTGGCATTCCAATGGCGACGTTTATTTATTATAACTTTATGAAGACCATTCCAAAGGAAATCGATGAAAGTGCAAGAATCGATGGCGCATCCACATTCCGCACGTTTACCAGTGTAATTTTTCCGCTGTTAAAATCCGTCTCGGTAACGGTCATCGTGCTCGATGTCATGTGGATCTGGAACGATTTTCTGCTTCCGCTGCTGATGGTAAACGGTTCTCCAAAGACAAAGACGCTTGTACTTGCCGCTTATAATTTCGTCGGACAGTTCAATACACAGTGGCATTATGCGATGACAGCAATGGTGCTGGCAGTCGTGCCTTCGATTATATTTTTCGTACTGCTGCAAAAGTATATTGTCGAAGGTGTTGTAGCAGGCGCCGTAAAGGGTTAACCATTAAAATATAAAACAGATATTTATTCGTATTCCGGCCGGGTACGGATTAATATAGAAAAAGAAACTTGTGGAAACATTTGAAAGGAAGGGAAACAGTTATGAAAAAGAAGGTATTAAGTTTAATTCTTTCAACGGCAATGGCAGTCACAATGCTTGCGGGCTGCGGCCGGAGCGCTGCTGAACCGGCAGCACCTGCCGAAACGGCAGAGGATGCGGCTCCTGCAGAGGAAACTGCACAAGAAACGGCAGAAGATACGGCTTCCTCAGATGAGCCTGTTGAAATCAACATGTTTATTTCGAGTCCGGAGTATGCGGATGCGATCAATGAACTGATTGCGGCATACAAAGAAGTAAAGCCGAATGTGACAATTAATTATGAAACGACACAGAACGATTACCCGACATTATTAAAGACGAAGCTGAATGCAGGAGAATGCCCGGATATTTTTTCTTCTACCTCGGGCAAAGAAATCGGCACGTATTTAGATTACTCCTATGATCTGGCGGGACAGCCGCTCTCCGATGCGATGAGTGATTCGGTTGCCGCTGTTATGAAGTCCGGCGATGAGATCCACGGACTCAGCATCAAGGGTAATTATTTCGGACTCATTTACAACAAGGCAATTTTTGAAGAGTGCGGAATTACAGAATTCCCGCAGACACTGGATGAGCTTGAGGCAGTTTGTGAAGCAATCCAGGCGAAGGGGTACCAGCCGTTCACAACGGGCTATGCTGAGTGGTGGGTATTTAAGCACACATTCCAGTCATTCCTTGACGCAGCGGGCGGAGATGATGTAGAAGGACTTGTCAACAAATTTGTGGCAGGCGAAGCACATTTTAAAGACTACCCGGAAATTTATGATAATTTTTTCAGATACTTGGATTTGACCGTAAAATATGGCGATGCAAAGCCGCTTGAGACAGATTTGAGCGCAGAGGATGCTGCGTTTGGTTCCGGTCAGGCAGCGATCATGAATGGTCAGGGCGCATGGGTAGAAGCGGATGTGCTTGCGATCGATCCGGAACTGCAGATTGGTTTTGACGGCTATCCGGTCAGCAATGATGCTGCAAATTGCAAAGTAATCGGCGGCTCGGATCAGGCTCTTCGTATTTATAAGGATTCGGCAGTGTTAAACGATGTGCTTGATTTCGTAAACTGGTGGTATACTTCTGATTATGGAAAAGCATGGTTCAATGAGGTGGCGGGCGTGATTCCTCCGATTGACGATGCGACGGCTCCTAACTTTGAAGTAATTAAGCAGGGTAACGCACATGCTTCTGCAGAAGGCACAAACACATTGTCGATTGTTTATTCAACGGACAGCTTCCATCAGGCATTTGGTGAGGTGCTGCAGTCCTATATTGCAGGAACCATCGATAAGGATACCGCATGCACACAGATCGAAGAGAAGTGGGTAGAACTGGAAGGCGGTAATTAAGTAAATTAATTGGATTCATAGGGGCATGGGCTGCAAAATAGCGGCGCATGCCCTTTTATGGCAAGTTGAGAGGCAAGCCGGACGGCCGGTCGGATACACTTCCTTAGGTCGCTATAGTACAAAAGAAAGCTCTGTAAAACATTTACGGAAAACGAATCAGTGATGTATAATAAATTCACTATAGAAAGTGAAAAGAACGCGAGGGCAGAACGATGAAATTCTCAGAAGGTTATTGGTTGAAAAGTGAACGGGCAACGGCTTTTTATGCATCGGAGGCATATTTCGTGGAGGAAATTCCAAGCGGCATGCGCATCGTTGCACCGTGCAAGAAGATTGTGGGCAGGGGTGACACGCTGAATATGCCGACAATTACATTGGAATTCACGTCGGCGGGAAAAAATATGATTCAGGTAAGAAGCTACCACTATGAAGCTTACGAGCCTCATGAGGCGCGGTTCCCACTGACGATCACCCCACAGGATACGACGGTCGTGATCGATGAAAAGGAGGCCGTCCTGACGGCGGGCGATGTGACGGTACGTGTCAGCAGGGAATCATGGAACTATCAATTTGAGGCGGCGGGTGAAGTGATCACGAGCTGTGGTTTCAGAAATTTATCCTATGTGCAGTATGACAGGGAGCTATCCACGATGCTTCCGCAGGACAGTTATATGAAGGAAGCTTGTCGACCTTATATGGTAACGGAGCTTTCGATCTGCCCCGGCGAATGTGTTTATGGCCTTGGTGAGCGCTTTACCTCTTTTGTGAAGAACGGGCAGGTTGTAGATACATGGAACGAGGACGGCGGCACGTCTTCTCAAATTTCTTATAAATGTGTCCCTTACTATATGACAAACAAGGGCTACGGTATTTTTGTAGATCACACGGACAATGTTTCGTTTGAAGTGGCGAGCGAAAAGGTTGAGTATGTAGGCTTTTCCGTGCCGGGTGAGGAGCTTCGCTATTTCTTCGTGTATGGTCCCTCCCCAAAGGAAATCATGGAATCGTATACGGATCTGACCGGAAAACCGGCGCTTCCTCCGGCGTGGTCATTTGGATTGTGGCTGTCCACGTCCTTTACAACGAATTACGATGAGGCGACGACAAGCTCGTTTATCCAAGGGATGTTTGATAGAGATATTCCGCTCAGTGTGTTCCATTTTGACTGCTTTTGGATGAAAGAATTTCATTGGTGCGATTTTGAATGGGATGAGCGCGTGTTCCCCGATGTGAAGGGAATGCTGGACAGATATAAAGAAAAAGGTCTGAAAATTGATTTGTGGATCAACCCTTATATTGCGCAGGGAACGGCATTTTTTAAAGAGGGTGCCGCAAATGGATATTTGCTGATGCGTGCGGATGGGAAGGGTGTAAAGCAGGTAGATACATGGCAGTCGGGCATGGGATTGGTTGATTTCACGAATCCCGCAGCGGCAAAGTGGTACACGGATAAGCTGAAAACACTGCTGGATGTGGGCATCGATTGCTTTAAAACGGACTTTGGAGAGAGAATTCCGGTGGATGTCGCTTATTATGACGGCTCCGATCCGGTTACGATGCATAACTATTATACCTATCTCTATAACCAGGCGGTATTTAACCTGTTAAAGCAGGAAAAGGGAGAAAAAGAGGCCGTGCTGTTTGCGAGAAGTGCGACAGCGGGCTGCCAGCAGTTCCCGGTGCATTGGGGCGGTGATTGTTCGGCAAACTACCCTTCGATGGCGGAAACGCTGCGCGGCGGGTTATCGTTTTCAATGTCGGGATTTTCGTTCTGGAGCCATGATATTTCTGGCTTTGAGCAGACGGCTCCGCCCGATTTGTATAAGAGATGGGTAGCGTTTGGCTTGCTGTCCACACACAGCAGACTGCATGGCTCGACAAGCTACCGTGTGCCGTGGTTGTTTGATGAAGAATCTAACGACGTTGTTCGCTTTTTCACGAAACTGAAATGCAGGCTGATGCCTTATATTTTCAGTAAGGCGGCACAAGCACATGAGAAGGGCACACCTGTAATGCGGCCGATGGTATTTGAATATCCGCTTGATCCGGCGACAAGCTATCTGGATATGCAGTATATGCTTGGAGAAAGCCTGCTTGTGGCACCGATCTTCAATGAAAAGGGCACCTCGGATTATTACCTGCCGCAAGGCAAATGGACGCATCTGCTTTCGGAAGAAAAGAGAGAGGGCGGACGATTCTATAAGGATACGTATGATTATTTCTCCCTCCCATTGTATGTGCGTGAGAACACGATTCTTGCGATGGGCATGACGGACATGAGACCGGATTATGATTACACGGACGGCACCGTGCTTCATATTTATGAGCTTGGTGATGAAAAAACTGCTTCCTGTACGGTAGTGGATTTAAATGGTGAAGAAGCGCTTCGTGTTTTGGCTGTAAGAAGTGGGAACTCTATTTCCCTAAAGCTGACAGCAGTGCCAAAAAATATGAAGGTTTGTATTCATATAGAAGGCTTTGAGAAAAAAGAGCTGCCACTGGCAGACAAAGAAATGATAATTTCCCTATAGGTTGTTGGTTTTGAAACCGGGCGGTGAGAGTAAGGCGGCTGTACAGTCCCCTCTTTCATCGCCTATTGTATGTAAAAGCTTTTGTTATCCGATATATGTTTGTTTTTACTGCATTGTTTCATCGTATTTTATATCAGAGGAAGTGGTTATAAAAAGAGATCCCTGTCTCATAAGATATATAAACAATAGAGCGGAACCGTAGTGTTTATGAAAAACAGAAAGGTTGAAATTTTTATGGCAATGACGCTGCTGATTGCAGCGGCGTTTTTGTCGAAGCAGGCGGCTGTCTCTGTCATGAGCGGAAATGTAGAAAAGAAACAAGAACGTGTTGTTTGCATCGATGCAGGTCATGGGGGCAGCGATCCCGGAAAAATCGGTATTAATCAGTCGCTGGAAAAGGATATTAATTTGCTAATTGCAAGGCGCCTCAGAACGCTGCTTGTGCAAAACGATGTCAAGGTTGTAATGACGCGGGAAACGGATGATGGGCTGTATGATGAGGACAGCTCGAACCGCAAATCGCAGGATATGAAGCGGCGCTGCGCGCTGATTAATGAAACGGCTCCCGCCTTTACCGTTAGCATTCACCAAAACAGCTATCATGAGGAATATATAAAAGGGGCACAAGTATTTTACTATGAAAATTCCGACGACGGGAAAATGCTTGCCGAATATCTGCAAAATCAGCTGCTTGTCGGACTAAAGGATGGAAACACAAGACAGATAAAATCAAACGATGCCTATTACCTTTTATTAAACACCACCAATCCTACTGTCATCGTGGAATGCGGTTTTCTGTCTAACAGTGAGGAAGCAGCTCTCCTTGTTCAAGAGGAGTACCAGGAAAAAATAGCATGGCATATTTGCATGGGAATTTTAAAATATCTGAATGCACAAGAATAGGTAGTAAGGAATATGATACATAAAAATAAAATTGCCAAAATAAAATTACCACGATAAATACAGTTTGCATGGAATAAAAGTTGTGGTATAATGTCGTCAGACATTATACCGTGCCGAAACGAAGTGTAGTGCACATTGAGGCATGAAGCAAAGCTTCAAGCTATAATGTCGTCAGACAAACCACGTGAGGCCTTATGAATACCATTCAAATAAAGATAAATGAAAACCATATTGACAATCAGGCGATAACCTGCGCCGGCGAGATAATTAAAGCGGGAGGTCTTGTTGCGTTTCCTACGGAAACTGTTTACGGACTTGGCGGAGACGCTCTAAACAATCAGGCTTCCGGGAAAATCTATGCCGCGAAGGGTCGGCCGTCGGACAACCCCTTGATTGTTCATATTGCCGATATTGACGGGCTTAAAAAAATTGCCGCTGTGATACCCGAAGCGGCGGGAAAACTTGCGGATCGTTTTTGGCCCGGTCCCCTAACGATGATTTTTCAAAAAACCGAGCTTGTGCCAAAGGAGACGACCGGAGGATTAAATACCGTCGCCGTTCGAATGCCAAGCCACAAAGTCGCGCTTGCGCTGATCAAAGCGTCAGGCGGATTTATCGCCGCACCGAGCGCAAATTTATCGGGGCGTCCGAGTCCGACGCTTGCAAAGCATGTGGCGGAGGACATGGATGGCCGGATTGATATGATTATTGATGGCGGAGCGGTGGATATCGGCTTAGAATCGACGATTGTGGACATGACCGGAACCATCCCGACCATTCTTCGCCCAGGTTATATTTCAATAGAAATGCTTGCCGAAGTGCTCGAAGAGGTCGAGTACGATCAGGCGATTCTTAGCATGCCCGATCCAAGCACCCCGCCGAAGGCACCGGGGATGAAGTATAAACATTACGCGCCGCAGGGCGATTTGGTAATTGTCAAAGGCTTGCAGGAAAACGTGGTGGAGTATATCCGGCAGGCAATCAGAAAGAAGCAGGAGCAGGGACAGATCGTCGGTGTGATTGCGACGGCGGAGACCTACCCGCTATATACCGGTGCCGTTGTGGAGAATATCGGAGCAAGAGAAGATGAAGAGGCGATTGCCAGACATCTCTACGCGGTTTTACGCGATTTTGACGAAAAAGGTGTAACTTGTATTTTTTCAGAAGAATTCGACACGCCGCAAATGGGACAGGCTATTATGAACCGTCTGATGAAGGCGGCGGGCTATCATTTAACTGAAGTTTAAATTTTTGCAGGAATAGAGGAGAGCGTCATGAAAATAGCAATAGGAAGTGACCATGGGGGATTCGATTTAAAGGAGGTTGTCAAAACCCACTTAGAGGAGAAGGGTTTTACGGTGCAGGATTTTGGCTGCCATGATAAAAGCTCGTGCGATTATCCGGAATATGGGCGTGCAGTTGCCGAGGCTGTGGCAGCAGGCGAGTACGAGAAGGGTATCGTCATCTGCACGACGGGAATTGGCATTTCCATTACGGCCAACAAGGTTCCGGGAGTGCGTGCCGCATTGTGCGGAGACTGTACGAGTGCAAGGCTGACGAGAGAGCACAACGATGCGAATGTGCTCGCGTTGGGTGCCGGCATCATTGGAACTTATTTAGCGCTCGACATTGTGGATGTTTTCTTTGAGACGGATTTTTCCAATATGGAGAAACATTCGAGGAGAATAGGATCTATCGAAAAACGATAGATCCGAAAAGCGATAGGATTTATTTTATAAAACGCAGGAGGAAGAGAAATGGGAAATGTAGTGATTATGAATCATCCGTTGATCCAGCACAAGATCGGGTACATTAGGAGAATCGGTACCGGAACGAAGGATTTCAGGCAGACGATCGGGGAAATTGCAATGCTGATCTGCTATGAAGCAACAAGATGCCTGCCACTTTCGGAGGTTGAAGTAGAGACACCGATCTGCAAAACGACCGTAAAGGAGCTAAAGGGAAAGAAAATGGCAATTGTTCCTATTTTGCGGGCGGGTCTTGGCATGGTAGACGGAATGCTTACGATGATTCCTGCGGCAAAGGTTGGGCATATCGGACTTTATCGGGATCCTGCCACTCTGACGCCGGTTGAGTACTATTGCAAGCTGCCGGCTGATTGTGCGGAGCGGGAGGTTTTTGTCGTAGATCCGATGCTTGCGACAGGAGGCTCTTCGGTAGCGGCGATTCAGATGTTAAAGGACAGGAACTGCAAAAATATTCATTTTATGTGTATTATTGCCGCACCGGAGGGTGTGAAGGCGATGCAGGACGCGCATCCTGACGTAGACATCTATATTGGAGCGTTGGATGAGAGACTGAATGATCATGGCTATATCGTGCCGGGTCTGGGCGACGCGGGCGACCGTATTTTTGGAACGAAATAAATAGCGGGAAAGAGTCGGGGATTACAAAACGGAGGAGGGAATCATGAGCGATAAGAGGGAAGATTATATTTCTTGGGATGAGTATTTTATGGGTGTTGCGATACTTTCCGGTATGCGGTCAAAGGATCCGAGCACGCAGGTAGGAGCATGCATTGTCAGTGAGGATAATAAAATTCTTTCGATGGGCTATAACGGTTTTCCAAAGGGCTGCTCTGATGATGATTTTCCATGGTGCAGAGAAGGCGATCCGCTTGACAATAAATATTATTATTCGACGCACAGCGAGTTAAATGCAATTTTGAATTACCGAGGCGGCAGTCTGGAGGATGCGAAAATTTATGTATCCCTATTCCCGTGCAATGAATGCGCAAAAGCGATCATCCAGGCGGGGATTAAGACGATTGTTTATGACTGTGACAAATATGCCGATACCCCTTCTGTCATTGCATCAAAGCGGATGCTGGATGCGGCAGGTGTGCGGTATTATCAGTATAAGCGCACGGATCGGAAAGTAGAGTTTACTTTATAGTGCCTCCAGAGTACAATAGAAAAAATAAGGAGAAATCCGCGTGAAAACACAGAAGTCTCTCACATACAAGTTCATAAGCGTAATGCTTACGGCTGCAATTACGATGCAGACGTTTTCTTGTTTTGTTTATGCGGAGACAACATCTGAAAAAATAAAAAAAGCGGAGGATCTAAAGAAACAGACCGAAGAACAAAAAAAGGCGACTGAGGATAAGAAGGAGGGGCTGGAGGATACAAAAGAACAGCTTCAGGATTACCTTTCGCAGTTAAATTTCGATTTAACAGAAATCAGCGATAATCTGTCGGATCTGGAGCAGCAGATTACGGATAAAGAAGCGGAGATCGAGCAGGCGCAGATGGAATTGGAGGAGGCCAAGCAAGAGGAGGTCAACCAATATGCCCTCATGAAAAAACGGGTGAAGTTTATTTATGAAAAGGGTGACATGTCGTTGCTTGAAGCATTTTTATCCGCGACGAGCTATACAGATTTTTTAAATAAGGCCGAATATGTGAATAAGGTGGAAGAATACGATCAGAAGATGTTTGAAAATCTGATTTTACTGCGAGAGAGCGTGGAGGAAAAGGAAGCAAACCTGGAAGTGGAAAAACAGGAGCTTTTGACGCTGCAGGAACAGGCCAAGACAGAGCATAGCAAGGTAAATACTCTTGTAAATTCAACTTCGGGAACGATTGCAGCCACAAATGGTGCGATCACGGCAGCTGAAATGGAGAAGGCTGCTTATGAAGCAGAGCTAAAGATGCAGGAGGAAAATCTGACCGCATTAAAGAAACAGCTTGCCGAAGAGCAGGCGATGAGCGCCAGAGCTGCAGCCATGGCATGGCGTGATGTGTCGGAGCTGACCTTTGAAGCCGGCGACAGGGATCTGCTGGCCTGCCTGATTCATTGCGAAGCGGGCGGAGAGTCTTACACGGGTCAGGTCGCGGTCGGCGCTGTTGTGATTAATCGTATGCGGAGTGCGGCATATCCGAACTCAATGATCGGCGTCATATACCAAAATAAGCAATTCTCTCCGGTAGCGAGCGGTCGTCTGGCGGCGCGTTTGGCAATGGGTGCGAGTGCTTCCTGTTATGCGGCGGCGGAGGAAGCGATGAGCGGATCGACGCCGGTTGGAAACTGTCTCTATTTTAGAACGGTCATTCCGCAGATCAACGGACAAATCATAGGCGGACATGTATTTTATTAATTTGGAGTGTCCTCCATGTCTTCGATCAGCTTTTGCAGCTCCTCGAATTTCCCGTTGTAGATCGTGTTTAGTAGTCTGTCTAAATGGTACAGTGCCTGTATGGCTTCTTCTGTTGAGATTTTTCCGCTTTCCAGCGCTTCGGCGATTTCATCGATATCGACGACTCTCACGCTGCCGTCCGGATAAATGATGACGTCGGCGAGCAGATCGGTAAAAATATAAGTGTTTGTTTCTGCGGAATAAGTATGGCTGATGATGTCACAATACCAATACATCAAAGAATTGTCTTCTTTATAGAACTTACTGATTTTATAGCCTTTGTTCAGAAAATAACAGGAGTAGCCGTGATGCAGATTTTTCTTGGGCTTTAGAGCATGCCATTTTGTAATAATGATTTCCTTGCTTTGGTAAAGAATGATATCGTCTTTTAGGGCAATACATTCTTCCGGAATGATACGTTTTCTGTAAAGAAGCGGCTTGTCCATGAGAATTCCTCCATGTAATGTATGATTTTCACTTAGTATAGCAATTAAAATTGGAAAAGTCTACAGAATGTAAAAAAATCATAAAGTACCCCTTTTAGAGATAAGGGCATATATTATAGCAGAGTACCTTGGAAATGGCATTCTGCTATTTGTGTTTCTGTGGTTTATGGTACTGCCACATGGAACAGATGCGAATGATAGACATGGATTATTAGTGAATAAAGAAAGGAATAGGAAGTGTGATCGATGGATGGAAATCGAGTGACGGGAAAATCAAACGATGGAAAAATTGTCCCGTTTTTTATGGCATACCCGTTAGAGGCATATTTTGAAGGAAAAACGGTGATGGAAAAGGATAAGGAATATTTGACGGAGCTTTACCCGCTTGCAGCAAAGAAAATACGAGAGCAAATCAAGGAGGAATTGAAGCTGCGGGATTATAAGGAGAGTGCAATTTATGATGAATATCCCGATAGGTTGAGTCTTGCGATGATTGCCAATGCCGTATATGATCGAACGGGAGAAGTGGAAAACGGCGATCAGCTGCGGGATTTGATCGAGGTATTGCTTTACCAGGAAATTCTTGACTGTCGCCAGGCGAAAGGTCAAGTAAAAAACAAGATGTTTTACTTGTGATTTCAGGCAAATGATATTAAACTATAAGAAAGTATCAATATGACGGATATGGGTATCAATAATGGAAAATTTAGAAAAACTCTTAGAAGAAGCCTTAAATGAAAAGCTGATACAGATTGTTTTAAGTAACCCGCGGGATAGCGAGAAAATCAGCAAAGTAAAAATAAGGCCGCTATTGTTAAATGGCGGTCTTAAATTTCAGGCGACAGAATACAGAAAAGAAAAAGTTTTTCATAAAAATGATATAAAAAGTGAGGCAATTTCGCGCGTATGCCTCTTTCTTCAAGAAGACTTTAAGCAGGTTGAAATTGTGACACAAGAACTGCGGGCGACTGGACTTGTCAGCAAACAGGGAAAGCTGACGTTAAAAACCCGGCGACTTACGGTGCCCGCTGTGTCGCAGGAGCTTTCCCACAATCGGAAAAAGAACTATATTTTGGAGGCGGGTACGCCGGTTCCGTTTTTGATTGACCTTGGCATCATGACAAAGGAAGGGAAAATCATACACACAAGGTACGACAAGTTTCGCCAGATCAATCGATTTCTTGAATTCATCGAGGATATTTTAGAAAGGCTGCCAAAGGACAGAGAAGTCAGAATTATTGATTTTGGATGCGGCAAGTCCTATCTGACTTTTGCGATGTATTATTATTTAAAAGTTTTAAAAGACTATGATATCCGCCTTACCGGCTTGGATTTAAAGCGTGATGTCATAGAAACTTGCAGCCGCTTAAAGGACAAGTATGGCTATGAAAAGCTGACGTTTATATATGGAGATATTGCCGATTATGTGTGTGAGGGGCAGCAGGTGGATATGGTCGTGACCCTGCATGCATGCGACACCGCGACCGATTATGCGCTCTATCAGGCTATGCGATGGAATGCCTCAGTTATCTTGTCTGTGCCGTGCTGTCAGCATGAGCTAAACGGACAGATCAAGAGTCAGCTTCTAAAACCGGTATTAAAATATGGTCTTTTAAAAGAGCGGATAGCCGCGCTTCTGACGGACGGTATCCGGGCGGAGCTTATGGAGCACATGGGGTATGAGGTACAGGTACTCGAATTTATTGATATGGAGCATACACCCAAAAATATACTGCTCCGTGCGGTAAAGAGCGGCGGGCAGAAAGAAACGAATATACAAAATCTGAATGAATTGCTTTTGGAGCTAAATGGGAAGCCGAAGCTTTTGGAGTTGATAAACGGATTTTCGCTTGAATAGTAAGGACTTTTAATATGAAACGAACATTGATCAGGCTCGGCGTTTTTCTTGCAGTTTTTCTGATTTCTGTGACGGTCGTCAGTAAAATCGTCAACAGGGGAAATACAGATCTGACGGCCGAGATGAGACCGGCGACACTGCCGGTGCTCTACATGAATGTAAATGGTGAATATGTGAATTGCCTGCACGGATATACCTTCGAGATGGAGGGTAATTATCTGCGCGGTTCGCTGACGCCGCTGCAGGCGAACCGGACGGTTTCGTTTAAGGCCGATACGTACGGCTCCACTGTCAGCAAGGTCGCATACGAGGTGCGTAGTATGGACATGCAGCGTCTGATTGAGAATACGGAGCTTTCCGGGTTTTCTTATGCGAACGATGTAATCACGGCGACAATTCCGATTAAAGATTTAATCGATGACGATACAGAGTATCTGTTGATCATTAAGTTGACGACAGGCTCCGGCAAGGAGATTCGTTACTATTCCAGGATTATTAACGAGGCTGAGATCTATTTGAGTGAAAAAATGGATTTTGTGAGAGATTTTTCTGCTCAGACCTTTGATCAGGAAGCAGCCAAATCACTTGTTCCTTATATGGAATCAAATTCCGAAGGCGACAATTCCAGCTATGGCTATGTCAATATTCATTCGAGCTTTCACCAGCTGACATGGGGGGAGTTGCAACCGATCGTTGTGACGGAAAAAGAGCTGGATATTTTGGAGATCGACGCGTTAAATGCGAGCATGGAGCTAAGCTATCGCGTTCAGATCCAAAGCGAGCTATATAATGTAAAAGAATTCTTTAGAATTCGGCGCGGCAGTGAGCGGATTTATCTGATGGAATATGAAAGACATATGGATCAGATCTTTGACGAGGATAAGAGCGTCCTTGTGAATGGAAAGATTTTGCATGGTATTTTGGATGAGAAGTTGCAATATATGGAAAATTCAGATGCCTCGGTATACTGCTTTGTGCAGCAGAACGCACTTTATAGCTTCAATTCCTCCACAAACAATTTAGCAAAGCTTTATTCGTTTTGGAACAAGGAAAATGATGATACAAGGACGCGATATGACGCGCATGGCATGAAGCTGTTGTCGGTCGATGAGCCGGGCAATATTCGATTCCTCGTGTACGGTTATATGAACCGGGGCATTCACGAAGGAGAGGTCGGCGTTGCGATGTATTATTATGACAGCGTGATTAACTCCGTCGAAGAGGAGCTGTATATTCCATACGAAAAGTCATATAATATGCTGAAACAGGATATTGACTGCTTGTCCTATGTGAATACGCGCGGCAGGTTTTATTTGATGCTGGATGGGACAGTATATAGCATTAATATGGAATCAAGAAGGGTAGAGGCGGTAGAAACAGGACTGGATGAAAATCGATTTGCCTCATCAAAGGATAACAGCATGATCGCGTGGCAAACCGGCAAAGAGCTGCAAGAATTTCAAACCATTCATTTGTTTTCCTTAGATGCGCTTGTACCGGTGGAAATCAATGCGGATGAGGGAGGCATGATTGTTCCGCTCGGATTTATGGGACAGGATTTTATTTACGGGGCGGCTCGGATGAGCGATGTTACGACGGATGCTTCGGGGCGGACGCTCGTACCGATGTATGCGCTGCGTATTCAGAATATTGAGGGCAAGCTTCTAAAAGAATATCAGCAAAACAATATTTATATTTTGGATGTAAAAATCACGGAGAATATGATTATATTAAATCGTATTTCCCGAAATGAAGAGACCGGCGAATATGAGGAAGCACTCGAAGATCAGATCATGAACAATCAGCCGCAGGAGGCGACAAAAAATGTATATACGAGTGTAGTTACGGATGAAATGGAGACAACCTGGCAGACGGTGCTTGCGAAAACACCTTCCTCGGATACGATCAAGCTGTTGACGCCAAGAGAAGTGATCTTCGAGGGCAGCAGAGCGCTTGCGCTTGATGTCGAGGATACGGTTAATCGCTATTATGTTTATGTGATGGGAGAGATAGCCGAAATTTATGTGGATGCTGCACAAGCGGTCAACCATGCATCAGAGGTATTTGGCGTCGTCGTCAATAAGAACTGCTCCTATATTTGGGAAAGCGGTAATCGGAAAACGAAAATACAGCTTGAAAAGGTTGAGGAAAAACAAGCGACCGAAGAGCTTTCTTCCACGGCGATCTGCCTGGATACGATGTTAAAGCAGGAGGAAGTGTTTAAGGATACGGCTGCGCTGCTTAATGAAAATACGGTTCTTTCTGTTTTGGAAAATAATATGGAGGCAGTGGTGCTGGATCTGACCGGCTGTCCGTTAAATGCAGTGCTGTATTATGTGAGCAAAGGGTATCCGGTCATGGCGACCGTAGATGGCGGGGAAGCCGTTTTGATCGTGGGCTACGATGAAAAAAATACAATTATTTTTGATCCTATTGAGGGCAAGATTGCCAAAAAGGGCATGAATGATTCAAGGGAATGGTTTGAAAATAACGGGAATAAATTCATTACTTATGTGAAGTAAAAGAATGTTATACAAATCTTAAGAAGGAAAAGAGGATGAAGGAATGGATGAGCGTATAAAAACACTTGCGCACAATTTAGTCAATTATTCCTGCAAGGTGAAGCAGGGGGAAAAGGTCTATATCCACTATATAGGAGATGCGACGGAGGACCTGGCGAGGGCGCTCGTCAAGGAAACGTATCTGGCGGGCGGGATCCCGTTTCCTCATTATACGAACCAGAAGGTGCAGCGCGAGGTGCTGATGAATTGCACCGAGGAGCAGCTTGTGCTGATGGCCGAGGTGGATGCGCTGGAAATGTCAAAAATGGACTGTTATATCGGCGTGCGCGGCACGAATAACGTATCCGAGCTTGCGGATGTGCCTTCGGACAAAATGTCGATGTATGACCGGCTCTATTCTACACCGGTGCATCATAAAATCAGGGTGCCGAAAACGCGCTGGGTCGTTCTCCGCTATCCCAATGATGCGATGGCACAGCTTTCCGGCACGAGCACGGAGGCATTCGAGGAATTTTATTTTAGAGTATGCAATCTGGACTATTCCAAAATGGGACGGGCAATGAAGAATCTTGTCGCTTATATGAATCGTACGGATAAGGTCCGGCTTGTCGGAAGGGGAACAGATCTCAGATTTTCCATCAAGGATATTCCCGCTATCGCCTGTGACGGCGAGCTGAATATTCCGGACGGCGAAGTTTTTACCGCGCCGGTCAGAAATTCCGTAAACGGCACGATCACCTATAATGCGCCGTCTCTTTATCAGGGCTTTACCTATGAGAACGTCAGCCTGACATTTGAAAACGGAAAAATCATCAGGGCGACGGCGAACGATACGGAAAAAATTAACAAGGTATTTGATACGGACGAGGGCGCGCGCTATGTCGGCGAATTCGCGATCGGCGTGAATCCATATATTCTCAAACCGATGAAGGATATCCTGTTTGATGAGAAAATTATGGGCTCCATCCATTTTACGCCGGGAAATTGCTACGATGAGGCGCCAAACGGCAATGAATCAGCCATTCATTGGGATCTTGTCATGATTCAGACTCCCGAATACGGCGGCGGAGAAATTTATTTTGACGATGTCCTGATCCGCAAGGACGGCCGCTTCGTAATAAAAGAGCTGGAATGCTTAAATCCGGAGAATCTGGTGTAGCCTCCGGCAAAATACTGACCGAAGGAGTCAAAGGACTACGAAGCCTCCCGTGCAAATAATAAATGCTTATATTTTTCGAGCGCAAACAGGAGCAGAAGACCCAGCACGCCGCAGGAAATAACTTCGCCGATGCCGACGGTCAGCATGAAATAAGGGATGGAGCCTTCAAATTGATAAACATAGGCAAGGATAAAGGGAACGGCCAGCGTATTTGCGATAATAGGCGGCAGCGGGGCAAGCCATCGGTACAATTTTTTGGAAGCCCTCACAGACTGTCTGTCTGCCAGCTTTCCGATCAGCGCAGTTCCGACAGCGCCCGCAAGTGTCGCCAGGCTTCCGAAAATAACGTCGAGCGGCATGCATCCGGTCAGCAGATTGCTGATGAGGCAGCCGACAAACAATCCCGGAACAGCGAGCGGTGTAAAATAGGGAAGAATCGTGAGCGCTTCGGAGAAGCGTACCTGAATGACTCCGTTTGAGAGTCCAAGAGTGCTGGCGACAAATGTCAGCACAACATAGACGGCCGCAATTGCAGCGGCCTGCGTGATAGAATAAACCTTGTTCTTTTTCATTTTTAAATCTCCTTTAGTTTTGTTTTACGTGTGGAAGGTCTCGAACACACGGATCGATTTTGCCCATTAGACCTTGTTTTTCAGGGCTTTGGTATGATTGATAGTATATAATAAATTTAGGCGGAAATCAAGAGGTACACAGTTTGATTCCATGAGGCCTAAGACGGCTATTGATATAAATTGCGGAAAATGAATTGGCTTAAAAATCGTTATAATAATATAAAAACAAGAACAATATTGAAGAAAATAATAAATTTGTTATAATTATTATATATAAGTAGGTAAGGAGGTTTCGTATGGCAACGGTTAATATAGATATTGCTCCTGATGTTATTGAATGGATATTAAGTCATTTAATAGAAGAGAATGTAAGTTTGTCTATAATTGATACTTTAAAAAAGTGGAAAATAGGAGAAAAGAAACCTACCTTTAGCCAATTAGAAAAAGTCAGCAATCAAATTAATATACCGTTTGGATACTTTTTCTTACAGGAACCACCTGCGGAAGAGAATAAAATTCTTGAGTTTAGGACGATAGATAGTATTGAGTCGCAAAATCCAAGCAGAGAGTTAATTGATACAATTGACAACATGGAAGATATTCAGGAATGGATGAAGAATTACCAAATTAAACAAGGGTATAGTCCGCTAAGCATTATTGGTTCCATGGAAGGCGTTCAAGATATTAAATCTATAGCAAATAAAATGAGAGAGGATATGGAACTACAAGAAGATTGGTATTGCGATATGCAAGATTCTTGGAATTCCTTTAAATATTTACGCAGTATTATGGAAGATCAAGGAATTCTTGTAATGTTGAATGGTGTGGTTGGACAAAATACGCATAGATCTTTAGCCATAGAAGAATTTAGAGCATTTACATTAATTGATGAATACGCTCCGTTAATATTTATTAATTCTAATGATTCTTCTAATGGTAAATTATTTTCTTTATTGCATGAAGCAGCCCATATCTGGTTAGGACGTGACAACTTCTATAATGACCGGTATGGTGCGGGGAAAGATATTAGCAGCTTAGAAAGGGTATGTAATTCGGTAGCGGCAGAAATTATAGTTCCCAATAATAGGTTTATTACTGAATGGAACAAAAATAGCAATGTCAGTGATTTGGAAAGAATAGAGAAGGTTTCCAAGATATTTAAATGTGGCGCGACTGTTATTGCAAGGCGAGCATTAGAAAATAAGTTTATTAATATTCATGAGTACGAAAAGGTAGCACGTGATGCAATAGAGCAATATAATGAATTCAAGAGTAATCAGAAGCGTGATGGAGGAAATTTCTATAATAATATTGCGGTTAAAAATGATAGGCGTTTAATTTTAGCTTTAAATAGTAGTATTTATGAAGGAACAACACAGTTTACAGATGCTTATCGAATAACTAATACCAATAGAAAAACTTTTTCAAAATTAGTTGATAAAGTGCGAGGTACCGATGTATGATTGACAACGGTGCAAGGTACCTAATTGATACAAATACTTTAATAACTCCGTATAAAATTTATTATCCTTTTGATCTTGCGCCAAATTTTTGGGTGAAACTTAAACGAGAAATTAACAATGGAAAGCTATTAATTTTGGACTTAGTTAAGGAAGAGTTAGCTAAAGGTGATGATGAATTAAGCGATTGGATCAAAGACATTGATAATACACTAATTATAAGCAGAAAATCACCGGAAATAATGAAAAAATATAGTGAGATATTGGTATATATTCAAACGTGCGGATATTACAAAGTAGATGCTGTAACTAACTGGTCTCGACAAGAGATAGCAGATGCATGGATTATAGCTGCCGCATCCGTACATAATTTGACATTAATAACGCAGGAAAAGCCGAATGGTGGTTTGAATACATCTAATAAAGCCAGGGATGCAAAAATTCCGGATATATGTAAACAATTTAATGTTAAATGCGAAGATCTTTTTTATATGATGAGACAACTGTCACTCACAGTGTAGTAGCTATTGTTAAAAATTATATACACAGCTTATCTTCACTTTTACATAATTGTCAATATTAAAAAGCTCCGTATCCAGCAAGGATATGGAGCTATAATTATGCATAAATAGTGTACTTTATAAGTCACAGCCTAACCGAACAGAGACAATAAAATACCGGCCGCAACTGCCGATCCGATGACGCCGGCCACATTGGGACCAATGGCATGCATCAGCAGGAAGTTGACCGGATTTGCCTTTTGTCCTTCAATATGCGATACACGGGCGGCCATTGGAACTGCCGATACACCGGCAGAGCCGATAAGCGGATTAATTTTTCCTTTTGTAATCAAACACATCAGCTTGCCGAGCAATAGCCCACCGATGGTACTGAAAAT